>CAZHLB010000348.1:0-7037 GCA_964533005.1 uncultured Saprospiraceae bacterium | reverse complement strand
TCTAAGTAATTCAAGTTGATGAGGTTGATAGGTTTATGAGGTTGATTTTGCTCCAAAATCAACCTCATAAACCTATCAACCTCATCAACTTGTAAAGGATTTTCCGGGCGATGAAAACCGCCCGTTTCATTTACCTTCCCGTCAAAAATCACGATGATGAATACCAAACACTTACTCTCCAGCCTGATTTTACTGGCTTTTTCTTGTTTTAGCTTTGCTCAGAAATCGCAAAATGAAATGCCGCAAGATGCCTACGTCCCAGTGTCTAAGGAAAACAGGCAGACTTCTCCCGCCTACCAATTTTCCGGCAGCCACTTCTTTTTCACCCAAGTTAACGTGGACGAAAACGGCAACAACATCGTCGGCGACGCTGCCAACGAGCCTTCCATTGCCGTCAGCCCGGTGGACTCGAACAAGATGGTTATCGGCTGGCGGCAATTCGACAACATAAGTTCGAGTTTCCGGCAGGCAGGCTTCGGCTACACCCTCGATGCCGGTCAATCGTGGACGTTTCCGGGCGTGATTCAACCGGGCGTTTTTCGCTCCGACCCGGTGCTTGACGTAGATGCTGAAGGCAGGTTTTATTACAATAGCCTGACCTCCAACAACGGGCAATTTAACTGCGATATCTTCCGCTCAACCGGCGACGGAACCTGGGACGAAGGCACTTTCGCCTACGGCGGCGACAAACAATGGATGACCATTGACAAAAGCGGCGGCGCCGGGCAGGGCAACATTTATGAAAACTGGAACGTCGGTTTTACCTACTGCCCCGGCGGCAATTTTACCCGCTCGACGGATGCCGGCGAGACTTATGATTCGTGTTCGTTCCAAGACGCTGAAATATATTGGGGAACCTTGGAGGTAGGCGCAGCAGGAGAACTTTACGCAGCTGGCGCAACCGGCATGGTCGCCAAATCCTTCGATGCCCAAACCTCCGCAGGTGCCCCGACCTGGGAGTTTTCGTTTGCCAACCTCGGCGGCAACATGAGTTCTTTCGCTGGCGAAAGCCCAAATCCCGGCGGCTTACTGGGGCAGATGTGGGTGGACAGCGACCGCTCTGGCAGCGCAACAAATGGCAATGTCTATCTTTTGGCTTCGGTTCAGCCGTTTGCAGTTTCCGACCCGCTGGATGTTCATTTTGCAAGAAGCACGGACGGCGGCGTGAATTGGGAAGAACCCATCCGAATCAACGACGACACCAGCACCACCAACTGGCAATGGTTCGGCACGATGTCCGTTGCGCCGAATGGCAGGATTGACGTGGTTTGGCTCGACACGAGGGACAATCCAGGCACTTTTCTTTCCGCACTTTATTATTCGTTTTCGATGGATGGCGGCGAGACGTGGTCAGTCAATGAGCGGTTGTCGGAAGCTTTTGACCCGCATTTGGGTTGGCCCGTCCAGCAGAAAATGGGTGACTATTTTCACATGGTTTCCGATGATGCGGGTGCAAGTTTGGCATGGGCAGGTACTTTCAATGGTGAGGAAGATGTCTATTTTGCTCGCATTTATGCGCCGCAGCCAAGCGCCGCAGGTGAAGCACTGGGGAGGGCAGATGCTTTTGTTTTGCAAAACTTTCCCAATCCCTTCAAGCATTTCACCAACATCAGCTATTCAATTTCGGAAGCTTCGCACGTGGAATTGGCGGTTTTCAACCAGACAGGGGCGATGGTGAGAAAATTGGTGGATGAGCGGCAGGGTGCCGGTCAGCAAACTGTCCGTTGGGATGGAAAAGATGAAGCGGGGAATGAATTTCCGGCTGGCATCGCTTTTCTCCAATTGACGATTGAAAAACAAGGAGCGGTAGTGAAGAAAATGGTGAGGATAAAATAGGGGAATGAAAAACATGCCCTTTGAGTTTTTCCAACTCATTCCTTGCCAAAGGCATTTTGACCGAAGATTGCGGCGTTTCCGAATTGCCAAACAAGGACGGGCATTTCAATTTTCATCCTTTTGAAAGCATGGATTTGAAAGAACATTTTCAAATTGTCGCTTCACTAAAAAGCTAAACAAGATGTCTAAAAATAACCCGGATGATTTGCCGCCCATCAAAGGCACTCAATTGCCCCGATTGCATTTTGACTTTACCAAATTGGGCGATTTCCTTTTTTATGAGGCTCCCCTGCTCTCTCACCTCGTCAACCAACACGATGAAGATTTTCTCATGCAATGGTGCGGCAACGATGCGACTTACCAACGGTGGCTGCTTTACAAAACGAGTTACCACCTGTTGTACCAATATTTCAAAGGCAACCTCACCGACCTCGACCTCTTGCGCAACAATCCCGACGGATTCGCTTACATCGTTGACATTGACCGCAACGGCGAATGGCAAAGGGTTTTTGTCGTCGCCGTCGAAGATATCCCCATGGAATATTTGCCAAATGGGGAAATCACCTACGACCCTGGCGACTTTCAGCCTTATACCGAAGAGCTTCACTGTTATCTTGAGCTTCACTTTTCCCGCCAGCGGAAACTTTACAAAAAGCCAGAATCCACAGTCGCCCTTGCCGCCGAGCCGCCTTCTCCGGAATATCGGAAGCATTGACTTTCCGGTGCGCAGGTGAATCGCAATCACCCGCTCAATTACCTGGCTCGTGCTTTTTCACCAAGTCTTTATACTTTTTCGTCCCTCATAACCGCTCCCGCCTCGCATCTTTTTCATTTCGACCCGAATGCCGCTTTCTACCTGCAAAAATTCTTCTGTTTTTTAGCGGCAGCCTGCTTTGCAACTTTCTTTCCCGACCTCCTACCTATTTTCCAACAACGGCTATCTTTGCCGCCATCCTTTCCAAAAAAAAATTGACAAGTGGTTAAAGCCAACAAGCAAAATCTCACTGACAACATCGCCGAAACCGACCGAACTGGCTTACCCGCAACCCAACCATTTTTAAATCACCAAACAATTTAGTTTTCATGCAGCAGCAAGTTCCAGCAGTCCTTCTCCTCGCAGACGGAACCGTTTTTCACGGAAAAAGCGCCGGCAAAATCGGAATGACCACCGGCGAATTGTGCTTCAACACCGGCATGACCGGCTACCAGGAAATCTTCACCGACCCGTCGTACTACCGCCAAATCCTGGTGATGACCAGCGCCCACATCGGCAACTACGGCACGAGAATCACCGAAACCGAGTCGAGCGACATCAAAATCGCCGGGCTGGTTTGCAAAAATTTCACCTGGCAATACAGCCGCCAGATGGCGACCGAGAGCATCCAGGATTATTTTGAAAGTGAAAACCTCGTCGGCATCTGCGACGTGGACACAAGAGCCATCGTCCGCCACATCCGCAGCAAGGGGGCGATGAATGCCATTATTTCTTCGGAAACAACTGATTTAGCGATACTGAGAAAAAAACTTGAAGCAGTTCCACCGATGGAGGGCTTGGAGTTGGCGAGCGAAGTCAGCACGAAAGCGCCGTACATGCTTGGCAATTCCAATGCCCGCCTTCGGGTGGCAGTTCTCGACTATGGTGTGAAGCGAAACATCTTGAATTGCCTGGTCGAGCGGGGCTGCTACCTGCAAGTTTTTCCAGCAAAGACGCCACTTTCAGAACTAAAAAAGTGGAATCCCGACGGCTACTTTTTGTCCAATGGGCCCGGCGACCCGGCGCCGATGGAGTATGCCATCCAAACCACGAAGGCGATTCTGGCAGAAGACAAACCGCTGTTCGGCATTTGCCTGGGGCATCAAATCCTGGCGCAGGCGATGGACATTCCCACCTTCAAACTGCATAACGGTCACCGGGGCATCAACCACCCGGTGAAAAATCTCGTCACCGGGCATTCTGAAATCACCAGCCAAAATCACGGCTTCGGCGTCCGCCGGGAAGAAATGGAGGCAAGCAAAGACCGCATCGAAATCACCCACGTCAACCTCAACGACAATAGCATCGAGGGTTTGCGGGTGAAAAACAAGAAGGCGTTTTCCGTGCAGTATCACCCGGAGGCTTCGCCGGGGCCCCACGATGCCCGGTACTTGTTTGACCATTTCGTAGAGTTGATGGTGGAAAGCAGAAAAGAAGAACCCGTAACTGTCTAATTATCAATGTAAATAATGACTGAGAGAGAGGTGCGGGCGACTCATCTCTCTCTTAGTTTTTCATCAAAATCGTATGAGCGCAATCGTAGAAATCATCGCCAGGGAAATCCTGGACTCCCGGGGAAACCCGACCGTCGAAGTCGAAGTCCTCACCGAGGAAGGCTACTTCGGCAGGGCAGCCGTGCCCTCCGGCGCAAGCACCGGTAAATACGAAGCCGTGGAATTGCGGGACGGCAACGCCGACCGCTACCTCGGCAAAGGCGTCAAAACCGCCGTCAGCAACGTGGAAGAAATCATCGCCGACCACCTTATTGGCGAAGACGTTTTTGAACAACGCTACCTCGACCGCCTCCTGCTCGACCTCGACGGCACACCCAACAAAAGCAAATTGGGCGCAAACGCAATCCTCGGCGTCTCGCTCGCCATCGCAAAAGCAGCGGCGGAAGAAGCAGGTTTGCCACTCTACCGCTACGTCGGCGGCTCGAATGCGCACATCTTGCCCGTGCCCATGATGAACATCCTGAACGGCGGCGCTCACGCTGACAACGGTATTGATTTTCAGGAATTTATGATTGTTCCGGTAGGCGCAGACTCGTTTTCCGAAGGCTTGCGGATGGGCGTTCAGGTTTTTCACCAACTAAAAAGTGTGCTGAAAAGCAAGGGTTACTCCACCAACGTCGGCGACGAAGGCGGCTTTGCGCCGAACATGAAATCCAACGTGGAAGCCATCGAGACCGTTTTGCAAGCCATCGAAAAGGCAGGTTTCATGCCGGGCGAAGACATCATGATTGCTATGGACGCCGCCGCTTCCGAGTTTTTCGATGAAGAAATCGGTGTTTATCACCTTAAAAAATCCACCGGAGACAAGTTGCCCCCTGCCGAAATGGTGAAATTCTGGACGGATTGGAGCAAAAAATACCCCATTTTCTCCATCGAAGACGGCTTGGCAGAAGACGATTGGGACGGCTGGAAATCGCTGACCAAAGAAATCGGCAAACGCATCCAGCTTGTCGGCGACGACCTTTTTGTGACCAATACCATCCGCTTGCAGCAAGGCATTGACAGAGGTATCGCCAATTCCATCCTCATAAAAGTCAACCAAATCGGTACGCTGACCGAAACGATTGATGCCGTGAATCTGGCGACTCGCCACCGTTATACCTGCGTGATGAGCCATCGCAGCGGCGAAACGGAAGACACGACCATCGCCGACCTTGCCGTTGCGCTGAACACCGGTCAAATCAAAACCGGCTCCGCCAGCCGCTCCGACCGGGTGGCGAAATACAATCAACTGCTGCGTATCGAGGAGGAGTTGGGAGATTCGGGAATTTATTTGGGCAAGGCTTTGCTGACTCGATAAGGCTTTGATTTTCAAGAAAAAGAAAGAGGTAGGGCTACGAAATGACGTGCGCCCTGCCTCTTTTTTTTTTGAAAAAACTTTGAATCCCGGGTGCCGGGCATTGCCGGTAAATGCCTCCAAATTCTCCAAAAATGCAGCCCGGCTGATGC
Organism: uncultured Saprospiraceae bacterium; assembly: GCA_964533005.1. Taxonomy (GTDB): domain Bacteria; phylum Bacteroidota; class Bacteroidia; order Chitinophagales; family Saprospiraceae; genus UBA6168. Next base: position 1,484 of record CAZHLB010000348.1, on the reverse strand, counting down.
GAACCGGGCGAGCTGCATCTTTGGACAAGGTGCTAAAAGGGAAACAATTGTAAGTTTACAGCCTGTTTTTTCAGTTGTCGAAACTGAGAAGCTTGTTCACCAAATGACTTTCACCAAACTTTTTACACGATGTTGAAAACTGTCTTTCTACTCTTCGCAGTTGCCTTCCTCGCAGCTTGCCAATCCACGCCAAACGAATCTGCAACTACCTCGACCACAACGCCTGCGCAGGTTTCCTTCCCCGATACCGTTTTCGTTCACGTGGATTCCACCGGGAAAATGACCTTCGGCGGCAAAGAAATTCCTGACACCGATGCCTTGAAACTCGCCATCGCCGACTCGCTCCGTTCCATTCAAAAACAAGGCGGGAAAGTGCCTGCGCTTTGGTATCGCACCCACGGCGACGTGCTGATGGGCATGAGAGGCGCACTGCAAGATGTGTTCATGGAAGTGCAGGCGGAGGTGAAATAACCAAGACCGCATGCCTGCAAAAAAGCAGAACTTCTTCACTTCCATACGATTAGCTCAAATTTCCCCCTTCTTTTTTCACCATCAAAAACTACTCAACTTATGAAAAGTCAGCTTCTTTCCTGCCTGGCGCTTTGCCTCCTGGCTTCCATTTTCTCCTGTAAAAATGAAGCGCCGAAAACGGAGGCAAACGTCGTCACCGTCGGAACTCTCAGCTTAAACAAAACCGAAGGCGCCGACTGCGACAAGCCGGACTCCCTGCGTAGCGATTGCATTACCATTAACCTCCGTTGGCACAATGTGGAGCAAGGCAGCGAGTCTTTGAAAACGAGCGTGAGCAACTGGGCAAATTCCTATATCGTGGGAATGATAGCGCCCTTTCAAACGGATTCCTCTGCCGCAGCGACCACCGTTGAAGCTGCTATTCAAGGTTTTATTCAGGAACAAAAGACCTTCATGGTGGATGCTGAAGGCTCCCCGATGGGGCAATGGACGGCTGAAAGCAAAGACACCGTCCTTCTCAACGATGGCAAGCACCTGACCCTGGAAATCCAGGGCTTCGTCTATGCCGGAGGAGCGCACGGCAGCCCCACTGCAGCCGTTGCAACTTTCGATGCCGCCACCGGCAAACAACTCACCTGGGACGACCTTGTGACGGATACAGTGGCATTGAAAGCCTTGGCGGAGAAAAAATACAGGGAGGTCAGGACAGATATTTTCAAGCCGACGGATGGCTCCGAGCCTTTCGATTTCGATGATATTACCGTATTCGCACTGCCCCTGAATTATGGTTTGGTGAAAGACGGCATTTATTGCCATTACCTGCATTATGAGGTCGGGCCTTATGCGTTTGGTAATACACAAATGGTTATTCCATTTGCGGAATTAGGCGCACTTTCAAAAATTAAAATCTAAAAAACGGGAGATTTTAAAACACACTTTTTTTTTAAAACACATAGTCTCATTACACTACCCTACAACAAAAATTTGAATCTCATAAAGTGTTGAGAGCCAAG
>CAZHLB010000347.1:0-7075 GCA_964533005.1 uncultured Saprospiraceae bacterium | reverse complement strand
CGTGGTGCTGCTGGCGAGGTGGGTGATGACGAGGCTGCCGTAAATTGAGTTCGCAGCGCCGCCGATGATGCTGGTTTCGCTGGCGTCGCTTGCCCAGTTTCCGGTGGGGTCGAGGTCGTTCATTTTTTCCAGCAATTGGTCAACGGTGGCGAAGGCAAAATCCTGGACTTTGCTTCCTCGGTACGTCCATTCTTCGAGGTTGAACGGCGGCAGACCCAAATCCATCAAGCCGCCCAAGCCGTAGAAAATGCTGCTCGTCACGCAACTGTCAATGTCGCCGGAATAAATGTTGTCGTCCAAATCCAGGTCGAAAGCAGGCAGGTCGGGCGTGTTGGTGGGCAGGCAAACTTCGATTTCGTTGCCCGTCAGCAACACGTTGAAATATTCCACCGAAAACAATTCGTCGCAGTCGCAATCATCCGGCACGGTCAATCCGGTCGCCGTCGTCGTGCAGCCTTCGCTGTCGGTGATGGTCGCCGAGTAGCTCGTGTTGCCGAGCAAGTTGGTGATGCTTGGCGTCGTTTCGCCGTTGCTCCAAACGTAGGTGTAGCCGCCATTTGCGCCGCTCACGTTCAGGCTCAACGAGCCGTCGTCGCCGATGCAGGTGGCTGCTTGCGCCTGCGGCGAAATGTTCCAATCCGCCGGGGCTTGCACTTCGACCGTGATTTCCGCCGAACAATTGCCGTCCGTTTTGACCACTTTGTACGTCCCGCCGGGCACTTGCGTCAGCGGCGTCACGCCAAGCAGGAAGTTGTTTTGGTCATAAATTTCCAGGTGCAGTGAAGTGTCGTTTGCCACGATGGAGCCGATGAAAACGCCGGGGCAAATGTTCCCGGTCACCGTCACATCATTCTGATTTAGAGACGGTTCGGCGATTTCATCCAAAGAAGCTTCGTGCGTCACCGAGCAGCCGTTGGCGTCGCTGACGGTCAAAATCACCTGTCCTTCGTACAAACTTTGGATGCAACCCTCGCTCTGTACCGGAACATTCGGCGCAATGCCTGCGCTCGAAACGATGTCGTACGGAGCAGTTCCGCCAAAAATTTGGATGCAAATCGAAGCATCCTCCACGCCGCAGGCGCTCGGCGGGGCGATGGTCGCCAAAGTGCTGATTGGGGTCGTTGCGCCAGGCACAACGAAGGCGGCGACCGAAATGCAATCCGCCAGCAAATCGTCAATCTCTACCACGTAAGCTCCTGCCGCCAAGCCGCTCACGACCACCGGGGTTCCCGGCGAGCCGAAGCCCGACAAGCTGCTGTTTAAAATATTGTAACTGAACGAGTTGCCACCTGTCACCTGGAAAATTGCGCCGCCATTCGCCCCGTTGCAGGCTGCCGAAACGACGCTGTCAACGGCAATTTCGGCGGCATTGGCGGGCGTCAAAATGTAAGTCAGCTCTTGCGAGCAGCCGTTTTGCGTCGAAATAGTCACGACGTAAGCTCCTGCCGCCAAGCCGGTTTGTGTCGCCGAAGGAGGCAGTGGAGCGCCGGGGCTTTCCCAGGCGAGGGTTGCGCCTTGCGGCAAATCTGCCAAGACAATGCTCCCGTCGCTGCTGCCGCAACTGGGCTGCGTGACCGTTTCCGTGATGTTGAAATTCGCAGGTTCGATGTCAATAAATGCCGCCTGCGGAACGAGGCAGCCGTTGTTGTCGAAAATCAAAATGGCGTAATTGCCGTTGCCTAAGTTATTGAGTGTCAAAGTTGTACCGCTCACGTTGCCGCTTCCGGCGGCAGTACCTTCGAGAAAAATTTCGTAGGTGTATGGCGATTCGCCGCCGCTCACGTTCAGCGAAAACGAGCCGTTTTGCTGTCCGCAATCTGCATTTTCCAAGCTGCCAATTGCCGCCTGCAAGTCGCTGCCGCCTGCCGCAACGGTCGCCGAAGTCAGGTCGGAGCAATCGTTTTCATCAATCACTTCCACCGAATACGCACCCGCCGCCACGTTTTGAAAAGTCGCCGTCGTCACGTTGCTCATCAGCGTTGCGATGGGCGTGTTCGGGTTTCCGGCTTCGTACAAATTGAACAAATACGGAGCTTCCCCGCCGCTCGCCGTCACCGCCACGCTGCCGTCCGCCACGTTTCCGGTGCAATCCGACGACGGGTTTCCGGTCACACTGGCGATGTTGACCGGCTGCGGGAAAGGCACGACCGCCGAGGCGGTTATGCTGCATTCCGAGCCATTTTCAGTGATGGTCACGTTGTACGTACCGCCGGGTAGGTTGCTCTGGTCGGGTTGCGTGGGCAGAGTCACGCCTGCGCCCGACCATTGATATTGGTAGTTTCCAGGGAGGCTAAGGCTGAGATTGATTGCCCCGTCGTTTGCACCGCAGGTGCTGACTTCGGTCACGTCGAGCGTTGCGCCGGGGTCGAAATTGGTCACGTTCACTGTCCCGGCGGCGATGTCGGAGCAACCGGATTGGCTCAGGTTCAGGCTCACGTTTTTCACGCCGGGCGTGTTCCAGCGAACCACCGTCGTCGCTCCCGCAGGAAAACCGCCGCCCGCCGGGCTTGAAAAAACCACCGTCCCTCCCGACAGCGACCAGTTCAAAGAGGCTTGCTGGACGGCTTGTCCCGTGAAATTCAGCGTGACTTCGCCGCCCGTGCAGGCAGGCATCGAACTGGTGAAACTTGCCACTGGCAACGGCACCCCGTTCACGATGAAATCTTCGGTCACCGAGCAGCCGCTCACGCCCGTCAAAGTCACGTGAAAATCGCCCGGCGCAGTCACGTCGAACTGCAAAACATTGTCCACGATGGTCAAAAAGGAGATGCTGCCTTGACCCGTAATTATCTGAGATTGAATGTCTTCGCTCAATTGGATGGAGACCTGCGCCGTGAAACCTTCGCACATCGTGAAGTCGTTGACTGGCGTCAAAATGGTCGGCGGGGCAGGTTGATTCAACACCACGTCATCGTCAGAAATCACGCAGCTACCATCGGCATTCGACACCCGAATTTGGTACGTGCCGCCGCCGAGGTTTTCAAAAAAGTTGCTCGCCTGCCAGGTCGTCCCGCCGTCAATGCTAAATTGAATTGGAGCGATTCCGCCGCTCGCAGTGATTGTAATCGTGCCGTCGTCCGTGGCGCAATCGCTTGGATGTGTGAAACTTACGTTGGAAATGTTTGCCGCAGCCGCCGAGCCGATGGTCACCGGGTTGCCATTGTAAGCCACCGGGCAAAGGTCGCTTTCGAGGCGCACCAGCACGACGTAGTTGCTGCCCGGCGAAAGGTTGCTGAAAATATTGCTCGCCTGCCAGGTCTGCCCGTTGTCAATACTGAACTCCAAAGCAGCCACGCCGCTCGCCGTCACGATGATGGAACCACCTCCCGATTGAGCGTCGCAGTCCGAAGCGCCAATCACGACCACGTCTTGAATGATTGGCTTGTTCGTCACTGTCACCGTCGCCTGGTCTTGGTTGGTGCAGCCGTTGGCGTTGGTCAGCGTGACGGTATAAGTCGTTGTGGCAGAAGGCGTTGCCACTGGCGCAAGGCTGTTCGGGTCATCTAATCCGGTGCTTGGCGACCAGCTTGCCGAGGTCAGAGCGGCAGGCGTTTGCAGGGTCACGCCCTCGCCGTTGCAGATGCCAAAATTGTCCTGCGGCAACTCGCCGGGAGAAGGAAAAACGGTGACGAAATCGGAAATGGTTGCGTTGCAACCGCCTCCGGTCGTCACCGTCAATGAAACCTCAAAATTCCCGGAATTGGAAAAAATGTGTGTGGGATGCTGTTGGCTCGACGAGGCAGTGCCATCGCCGAAGTCCCAGTTCCAAGAAATAATGGCGTCAGTAGAAGTTGTTGTGTCGTTGAAATTGACGGCAATGCCCTCGCAGCCGTCCACCGCAGAGAAGCCCGGCGTTGCGCCTATGCTCACGATAACGTCCAAATCATCGGTCATCACGCAGCCGTTGCTGTCAACCACAACTACCGTGTAAGTCGTTGTGACAGAAGGGTTTGCCGTTGGATTCGGGCAATCGGTGCAGCTCAAACCAGTCGTTGGCGACCACTCAATTGTGCCTGCCACGCTGCCCAATTCAATCAATGCCGAGCCGCCGGGACAGATAATTTTGTCTTCGCCAGCGGTGATTGTGCCGCAAGGCGAGCAGTCGTCGGCAAGCAAATTTTGCACACAAACTGGCGCATCCGCCCCGCCAAAACCGAGCACGGTCAGTTGTTGCCCAACGTTTGCGCTCTGGCTGTTCGGCGGAAAAAACGGGTCGGTCTCGTTGTCCATCAAAAAAACCGGGTCGCCCTGGCAAGTGCCGTCGTTGGTGAAAGTGAAAAGCGGCACTTTTTGGTCTTTGGTAAAAGTGATGAGTGTGGTGCCGGGGCTTGCCAAAATGATGGAAATGTAGTCGTGGCTGGGGTCTTCGCTCGGCGCATCGTAAGTGGAGGCGAGCGAAAAACTGACGCCCGGAATCAGGCTCGTCAGGTTCGCAGGCACGAAGCCCCCCGCGGGAACTTTGACCGTCCATTGCGCAGAAGAAACGATGTTGTTCGGGGCTGTCCAGGTCGTGTCGGAAATCATCGAAACCTGGAAATCGCCGCCGGGAAGTTCTTCCAAAACATAAGTTGCGATGCAATCAGGCTCGGCTGGCGGCACACTTTGGCAAGCCACCGCACCCGTTCCGGCGATGCAAACCGGCACGTCCGCACCGCCGTAGCCAGCGACCGTAAGCTGCTGCCCGACGTTTGCGCTTTGGCTGTTCGGCGGGAAAAACGGGTCGTCGTTTTGCATCAAATAGATGCTGTCGCTGCTGCAAGTGCCGGTGTTTTGGAAGGTGAAAAGATTGACCGTGTTGCCGTCTGCGTAAGGAATGTCGTCGGTTCCGAAGGAGGTCAAGCCAATTGAAATATAGTCGAAACCAGGTTCTTCGGAAGGCGAAGTGTAGGTTGAATTGACCGCAAAGCTGACGTCGGTCGTCTGGCTGGTCAGGTTCGAGAGCGTGAATCCGCCGGTTGGCACTTTCAGCGTGACTTGCAGGCTGGAAGTGATGTTGTCGGGAAAATTATAGTCAACGCCAGTCAGCATGTTCACCTGAAACTGCCCGCCGCCGAGGTTTTCCAATTCGTAAGTGATGATGCAAGCCTCTGGCGGGCAGTCTTGCAAGGCATAGTTTCCCACAAAATTCTGGCAGTTGTTCACGATGTCCTGCACCCAAAACGAGTACGTCCCTGCCTCCAACCCCAAAAATGTGCTCGAAAACTGCCAGGGCCCACTTGCGCTCATGGCGTATTGAAGCGTCCCGCCATTTTCGCTGAAAGCGTGAATTGTGATGCTCCCGTCCGAGCCGCCGCAGCTTGGGTCAACCAAATCCACGCCCGTCACTGCCGCCGCCAGGGGCCCATCCATCACAAATTCGCCGATTTCGTGGATGCAAATTGGGATGATGTCCCGCACCCAGAGGTAGTAAAATTCGCCTGCCGTCAAGCCGGTGAAAAGAGGGTCGCTTTGCCAGGTAACTCCATCATTTACAGAGTATTGTAAAGCTAATGGACTGCTGTTCGTAGCCGTAATTTCAATCATTCCGTCGGCGACGCCGCAAGCGGATGGGCTGGTCATTTCCACATCAAAAACTTCGATGCCGCAGCCGCCCGGCGCAGTGGTGCAGTCCGCTGGAAAGTTGCCGTAGTTCCCCGTGTAAGCATTGACGCCGATGCCTGCGCCGATGATGGAAATCTGGTTTCCGACGTTGACACTCTGGGAGTTAGGCGGCATGAACGGGTCGGTGTCATGCTCAATCAAGGTCAGTTCGCCAGTGCAAGTGCCCGTTCGGGTAAAATTGAACAGCGGCACTTCGACGCCAGTCTCAAGCGAGGGAGAAAAGACCCCTTGCAAGCCGAACACCATGTATTGATAGCCAAGATTTTCCGGCGGCGCAACGATGGTAGCATTGTGCGTCCAGGTGCCTCCCAGATTGGTGACCGTTCCGACCGTAAATCCGCCCGTCGGCACCCGCACCGTCACCTGCGCCGATGGCACGGTGTTGAACGGCGCAGCGTATGAGGCGTCGGGTTTGAGCAACACCTGGTAAGTGGTGTTGTCGGACAGCAGTTTGACCTTGAATTTTACTTGTGCGGCGAGGAAATACGAAAGGGAAACGAGCACAAGCGTCAGTGTAAACCGAGGTTTCATAGTAGTTTAATTGAGCAATATCCTGAGTCGCTCCAAGCCGCATTTTGTCATCTTGAAAAGACCTGTCTCTCTTTTTTTCAACTGACAAATGGCGTTTGCAGCGACTTAGCATATAGCCTCTCTGCTTTCGGCTCAAGGATAGCTGGCTACGGGAATTGAAAAGCCTCAAGCCGTACGAGGTGAAAATTGAAGTTGAAACCAGGGGGGAAACTTTTCGGGAAAAGGCTGAGAAACAGCAGGTTGCGAGCAAATTGGCAAAAACGAAGCCAATTGTTGATTGCCAATTGTTGATTGCTAATTGTTGCCGTGCGCAGCATCAATTAGCAATCAACAATTAGCAATTAACGCATCAAATTGATTTCGCCGGCAAACAGAACTACCTCTCCATCAATGAATTCGATGTTCATTTGGTAGAGGTATGCGCCAGTGTCGAGTGGCTTGTTTTCGGAAGAGCCGTCCCAGCCGCTTTTCACGTCGTCGAGTGGGAAGGCGGTTTGATTATCGTAAAGCAAGCCGCCCCAACGGTCGAAGATTTGAAAGGATTTGACAGAGACAACTTCGAAGCCGCCGTAGGGGCAAAATAGGTCGTTGAACCCATCATAGTTGGGGCTGAACGCATTCGGGATATAGACGTCCCTCGATTTATAGACCTCGATTTTCAAGGCATCTTCCAGCGTGCAGCCGTCGGCGTCGTTCATTTTCAGCGTGTAGGTCGTGGTTTCGTGCGGCTCGGCGACGGGGTTGAGACAATCCGTGCAGCTCAAACCTTCGGCGGGCGACCACTCGAAAACGATGCCTGCGGTTGGCGTTGCGACGGGGTCGAAATGGAGGCGCTCACCGTATTTAATGCGTTGATTTTCACCGACTTCAAGCTCCATTCTTTGCTTGCCGGGGATGAGAAAATCTTCTGAAATTTCGCAGCCTTTTTCATCCCGAATCACCA
>CAZHLB010000346.1:0-7116 GCA_964533005.1 uncultured Saprospiraceae bacterium | reverse complement strand
CCCTCCCCGCCGCGCTCCTGCCAACAAACCACCCCCACCCCCCCCAATCCCCGAGTCGAAATGCACCTGTCAGCTTTTATCCAATCTTGACAATAGTTGACCGGCAAACGCAGAAATTATTGGTCGGCTTCGGCGGCATCGTCGTTGCCAGTTTGCTCGTCGGCATTGTCGGGGATTGGTGGTTTTTGGCGGGTGTGCCCGCCCTGGCGCTGCTGATTTACCTGGCAATTGTTGACTTCAAAAAGGTCTTTTTTTTCCTCCTATTTTTGCTCCCACTTTCCACCGAAGTCTGGTTGCCCAACGGCGTCGTCACCGACCTGCCCACCGAACCGCTGACGGTGCTGATGATGGGCATTTATTTTCTGTACGTTTTGCGACAGGGCAAGGCATTGAGCGCAGGTTTTCTACGGCATCCGATAACGTTGCTGCTGCTGGCGCACCTGGGTTGGATGTTTTTTACCGCCATTACTTCGCAGGCATTCGTCGTGTCGGGCAAGTTTTTCCTGGCGAAAGTTTGGTACGTCACCACGTTTTATTTCCTGGCGGGCAGCTTGCTGAAAACGGAAAAAGACTTCCGCACCCTGCTTTGGTGCGTGTTCATTCCCTTGTTTTTCATCATTTTATACGTCTTGTACGGGCACTCAAAACTGGGTTTCAGCTTCGCCGACGTGAACCATCCGGTACATCCTTTTTTCAGAAACAAGGTGGCTTACGCCTGTATGATGACGCTGTTTTTGCCCTTCGTTTGGTTCGGGCGGAAGTTTTACCGGCGGTTTTCGTGGCGATGGTGGTGGCTGCTGGCGGGGGTGGGCGTGTTCCTGGTGGGCATTCAATTTTCGTACACCCGTGCGGCTTACGTGATGCTGGCGATGGCAATTGGGGCAGGAATAGCCATTCATTTCAAGCTGATGAAGCCGGTGCTGTTGGTGTCGGCGGTGGTTGCCGTTTTTGGCATCGCCAACCTTTTGCAGGAAAACGCCTACCTAAATATGAAACCCAATTACGACAAAACCATCACCCACGACCGCTTCGACGACCTGTTGAGCGCAACGACCGAGGGGCGGGACGTGTCCACGATGGAGCGGGTTTACCGATGGGTGGCGGGGATGCAAATGATTGAAGACAAGCCTTTGCTGGGTTTTGGGCCCGGCACGTTCACGGCGTTTTACAAAACTTACACGGTGCATGGCTTCCGCACCTACGTCAGCGAAAACACGGAAGGCTCCGGCATTCATAGTTATTACCTGATGACGTTTGTGGAGCAAGGTTTTATCGGCGGGCTGATTTTCGTGGCGCTGGTGTTTTTTGTTTTGCTGAAAGGCGAGCAGATTTACCACGAAACGACCGACCCAACCCGGCGGCGAATCGTGATGACGGTGCTGCTTTGCATTGTCGTGATTGATGGTTTGCTACTGATGAACGACTTGCTGGAAACGGATAAGGCGGGGACGTTTTACTTTCTCAGCATGGCGATTTTGGTGAATATGGATTTGAGGAACAGGGCTGAGGAGGAAGGAAAAACTGGCGAGCAATTGTAACTTTGGCAAAAACAAGCGCCATGTTGAAAATTCTTACCTTCGGTGAAAAATCAACCAGTCAGTCATCCAAACCCAAAGTCATGGGACAAATCACAGAAAAAATCATTCTGGAGAATTCCGTTCACCGGGAGCTTCATTTTGCCGGAACCTTGGACGCAGACAAAGTGAAAACACACACGATGAACGCCATCGTGGATACGGGCGCAGTCATGTTGGCACTACCTCAAGATGTTGTCGAGGTGCTTGGCTTGCGAGAGCAGCGAACCATCGTCGTGCGATACGCTGACGAACGCCGGGAAACGCTTTCTGTCTGCGGGCCCGTTTTCATTGAAGTTTCCGGTCGCTCGATGAATACCGAGTGCATCGTTTTGCCGCCCACCAGCGAGGCGCTCATCGGGCAAACCGTGCTGGAAACATTGGATTTGCTGGCAGACTGCCAAAATCAAAAATTGATGCCTCGCCCCGAAAGCCCGATTTATCCTTTGCTCAACTTAAAATGAAACAGCTAAATCGCATCACTTTCGACCCAAATGTCATGGGCGGCAAACCTTGCATTCGAGGTATGAGAGTCACGGTAGGCATGATTGTCGGGCTGGTAAATTCAGGTGCGACCATCCCCGAAATCTTAGACAACTATCCATACCTCGAAAAAGAAGACATTGAACAAGCCATTGCCTACGCCGCCAGCCATTGAGCCATTCAGCCATCTAAGCACATGCAACTCTCCATCATCATCCGCTGCTTCAACGAAGAAAAACACATCGGCAGGCTGCTCGCCGGCATCATGGAGCAGACCGTGAAAGACGTGGAAATCATCATCGTGGACTCCGGCTCGACCGACGCAACCGTCAGCATCGCTTCCAATTTTCCGGCAAAAATCATCCAAATCCGACCGCAGGATTTTTCCTTCGGCTACGCCCTCAACGTTGGCTGCGAGGCTGCCACCGGCGACATTTTGCTCTTTGCCAGCGCCCACGTCTATCCACTTTACCGGGATTGGCTGGAACTGATGCTGAAACCTTTCGAGGACGAGCGGGTCGGCTTGGTCTATGGCAAGCAGCGGGGCAACGAGCTGAACAAGTACAGCGAGCACCAGATTTTCCAAAAATGGTTTCCTGACGAAAGCACCCTGAACCAGCCGCATCCTTTTTGCAACAACGCCAACTGCGCCATCCGCCGAAGCCTCTGGCTGGAGCAGCCTTACGATGAAAAACTGACCGGCTTGGAGGATTTGGAATGGGCAAAAAAGATGCTGGCGAAGGGCTGGCGCATCGCCTACCAAGCCGAGGCGACCATCATCCACGTCCACGAGGAGCGGTGGAAAAATGTCTTCAACCGCTACCGCCGGGAAGCCATCGCCCTGCGCCTCATCCAAAAGCACGAGACTTTTAACTTCCTGACTTTCATCACTTTATTCTGGAAAAACGCCCTGCACGATTGGCAGCAGGCGCTGCACGACGGCGTGTTTTTGCGAGAGGTTTGGAGCATATTCATGTTCCGGTTGAATCAGTTTTGGGGAACGTACCGGGGTTACAAGCAGTCGTATTTGATGGACAACCAGGTGCGGGAGCGGTTTTATTATCCGAAAGGCTACGTGGCGAAAAAAGGCGGGGAGGAGGATGCGAGGCGGCGGATTGATTACTCGGAAATTCACCGGGAAAAGGTCAATGGACGATGATGGGGAAGGCTTCAAAATTGTTGAGGTAGGGCGAAAAGTCAACGGTGGAGCAGGTGACTTTGTCTTCCTTGAAGGAGAGATAAAGAATTAAGTTGCCTTTGGCTTTGTTGCCGATTTTTTGTTTTTCAACAATTTGAAAGAGCTGTATTCGTGGAATAATCAATGGCTTCTGCCAATCATCGCCCAGCTTGGCAAGCAAGACATAAGTTAGTTCAGGTGAAAAATCATGCTCCAATTGGTCAATCAAAAATGAAAATTGTGCACTGAAGCCATTGTTCCGGCGGGTAGCCGAGGATGATTTAACTTGAACCCTGGCAAACTCTCCATCGGCATCTCTGACCACAAACACATCATCGCCAACATCCACTTCCGGCACTGCCACATTCCAGCCTCGGGAAAGAAATTCTGCCATCGCAATAAATTGCCCCGCTTTGCCGAGGTAAAGGTTGAATTTCCGGGTCATGCAGTTTCAAGGTTTATCGTTCTGATGATTTTCCTGGGATAAGGAGTTATAAACTCCAACCGCTTGATTTTTTTCAAGTCTTTTGTGTTCTCGATGCCCACCAGGGCAGGAAAAATATACTTCGAGACCCTGTCGTAAAGCAACTCGATATTTCCATTTTTATCAAAGGCTACAAAAATCTTCCCCAAGGGTTGGGCATCAGGAAAGGCTTCCAATAAAGCATCTTCCTCCAAAGGGTTGAGGCTGAAATTGTAGCCGTCCATTTGCTTGCTCACTTTGATTTGAATGCTATCTTTCATCGGTTGAATTTTTTGCTCATGCTGCGTTCAGGTTTACCGTTCTGATTATGGTTTCAGGATAGGGATTCATGAATTCCAATCGCTTGATTTTTTTCAAGTCTTTTGGGTTTTCAATGCCTACCAAAGCAGGAAAGATATATTTCGAGACCCTGTCGTAGAGCAACTCGACATTTCCATTTTTATCAAACGCCACAAAAATCTTCCCCAAAGGTTGTGCACTGGGAAATGCTTCCAGCAATGCATCTTCTTCCAGCGGGTCGAGGCTGAAATTATAGCCGTCCATTTGCTTGCTCACTTTGATTTTAATACTGTCTTTCATCGGCTGATTTTTTTTGATGAACGAAAGTTAAACAACCCACCAGGCTTTTTGGCTTTGTCTTTCGCCGCTTTTTCCTTCCCAAAATCACTCCGGCTCAAAGCCCAGCACGATGTTAAACTTCGCCAACTGCGAAAACGTGTCCCCCGCCTTGTCGAAGCCCACGCCATAGTCGAAACCAAGCACCCCAAACATCGGCAGGAAAACCCGCAAACCCACCCCCGCCGAGCGTTTCAAATCGAAAGGATTGTAGTCGCCGGAGCGCTTCCAGGCGTTGCCGCCTTGCAGGAAAGTGAGCGCATAAATCGTACTGCTGGGGTTGAGCGACAAGGGGTAGCGCAGTTCCAGTGTGATTTTTTGCATGAGCGGTGTGGCATTGAGTTGATTGCTGTTCGGGTTCAAGAGGTTGTTTTCAATTTCATTTGGCGAGTAGCCTCGCAGCGAAACCAGTTCAGTGCCGGTGAAATAGCTGAACTGCGAGCTGTTGATGCCGTCGCCGCCGATTTGGAAACGCTCGAATGGCGAGACGCCGATTTCAGTATCGTAAGCTCCGAGGAAGCCGAACTTCGCCGCCGCTTTCAAAGTCAGCTTGCCAACGAGGGTTTGGTACCATTCCGCATCAATTTTCCACTTGTGATATTCCAGCCACCGGAAGCGCTCCGCCGGGTCTTCGATGTTCGCCTCGTCCCGTCCGGTGAACAGGTGGTACGGCGGGGTCAACTGCACGGATAGCGAGACCCGGCTGCCCTCCTGCGGGAAAATCGGGTTGTTGATGGTCGTGCGGGCAATGGTTTGGGTGATGCTGAAATTGTTGAAGTTGCCTTCGCTCACCGTCACGCCTTCGGGGGTGCGGAAAATGGTGGCGCCGAAATAGTTTTTCAGCGAGATGTTTTGCAGATTCAGGGCGGCGGAATAGACGAAGTTATCGTCCGGGAATTTCAAGCGAGTGCCCAGGCTGATGGTCACACCGGCGTTGCGAAGCCTGCCGTAACCGTCGCTTTGGCGGTCTTGCCCGTTGGTCAAAATGGAGACGAAACCGGCGACGGTGAGCGAGTTGGGTTTCTTTCCGCCAAGCCAGGGTTCGGTGAACGACATATTGTAGGACTGGTAAAACCTGCCATTTGTCTGCGCCCGAAGGCTCAGGCGCTGTCCGTCGCCTTGCGGCAGCGGACTCCAGCTTTCCTTGTTGAAAATATTGCGGGCGCTGAAATTATTGAACGCCACGCCGAGCGTGCCAATCACGCCCCTGCCCCTGCCGCCCCAGCCGGCGCTCAGTTCGAGTTGGTCGCTGGGCTTTTCTTCCACCGTGTATTCGATGTCCACCGTGCCCCGCTGCGGGTTGACGGGGGTATTGATGCCGAGATTTTCCGGGTTGAAATAGCCGAGGTTGATGATTTCCCGCTGCGAGCGGATGATGTCGGAGCGGCTGAATTTTTCGCCCGGCACGGTGCGCAATTCCCGGCGGACGACGTGCTCGTGGGTGCGGTCGTTGCCTGCGATGGTCACCTTATCAATGGTCGCCTGGGGGCCCTCGAAGATGCGCAGTTCCAGGTCAATCGAGTCGGTCGTGACGGCAACTTCCACCGGTTCGATGTTGAAAAACAGGTAGCCGTTGTCCATGTACAACGAGCTGACGTCCCGCCCATCCTGGCTGAAACGCAGGCGGGTTTCGAGCAATTCCTTGTTGTAAACGTCTCCTTTTTTGATGCCGAGCACGTTGTTCAGCGTGGTCGTGTCGTAAATCGAATTGCCTTTCCAGGCGATGTTTCTGAAAAAATAGCGGTTGCCTTCGTTGATGTCCAGATGGATGCGAAGGTCACCGTCCGTCTCCCGCCAAATGCTGTCCTCGACAATGAGGGCGTCCCGGAAGCCTACCTTATTATAATGCTCGATGATTTTTTTCTTGTCGTCCTCGTAGTTCGACCGGATGAATTTGGAAGAGGCTAACAGGCGTTTTTTGCGCCGGGTTTCCTTCATCAGGTTGCGCAGCTTGCTGTCCTTGACGTTGGTGTTGCCGTCGAAAGTAATGTCCTGAATTTTGATTTTTCCGCCCCGGTCAATGTCGAAAACTAAGCGGACGGAGTTGATGCGGCTGGTGTCGTTTTCCTCCGAAACCTTGACCTCCGTGTCATAGAAGCCCTTCTCGTTGAAGTATTTTTTGATGGAATTAGCGGCGCTCGCCTTCGTCGCTTCGGTCACGATGCCGCCTTTGATGAGGTACTTGTTGACCTCCTCGTTCAGGTCGTCGTGCGTGCCTTTTTTTACCCCTTTGAACGAGTGCGCCGAGAGCCGGGGGCGCTCCACCACAATGATTTCGAGGAAAACATTATCGCCCAAAGTTTTCTCCTTCACGATTTGCACGTCAGTGAAAAGGCTCAATTTCCAAAGGGAACGCAGCGCACGGGGAATGTCGCCGCCGGGAATCCGGATGCGGTCGCCGACCCGAAAACCGGCGATAGAAATGATGGCGTTGGCATCGCTGAACTTCGCCCCAGTGACCTTGACGCCGCCGATTTCGTAGTCTTTGGCTTTGGAATAATCGAGGACGGGAATAGTGTCTGCGAGGGATTGGGCTTGCGAAGAAGGAGCCAGCGAAATCAACCCGGCAAAAAGGAGTATCGAAACTATTGATTTATTCATTTTCAAAAAACCGCTTTTTCAAAAGGCTCGCAAAGAAACAGTCTTTGCGGAAAGTCTTGCTCATGCGGGCAAAAATTGGAAGCTCATGTCGGGTTTGGGTTGACCGGTAGCACAGCCTTCAGGCTGTTTCGGTGTCCGCCGTTTACGGCGGCGGAAGTTTCCAAGCATCCGCCGCCGTGAAC
>CAZHLB010000345.1:0-7144 GCA_964533005.1 uncultured Saprospiraceae bacterium | reverse complement strand
CCAGGCGCAGACGGTTCCTCTTCGAGGATGACAAAGGCGACTTGAAGGCGACGCAATCAGGCGCAGACGGTTCCTCTTCGAGGATGACAAAGGCGACTTGAAGGCGACGCAGCCAGGCGCAGACGGTTCCTCTTCGAGGATGACAAAGGCGGCTTGGTGGCGACGCAATCAGACGCTGACGGTTCCTCTTCGAGGATGACAAAGGCGACCTGGAGGCGACGCAGTCAGGCGTAGCGGTTCCTCTTCGAGGATGACAAAGGCGACTTGGAGGCGACGCAGTCAGCAATCGCCACCACTCAAAATTCATTTTTTCCAACAAAAACATGGACAACAACTGACCCTGTACAACCCCGGCAGCCACGCCCGGCAGCTTGGCTGGCGGGCGCTTTTTTTCAAAAAGGGATGAGGGATGAGGGATGAGGAATGATTTGCATCATTCCTCATCCCTCATCCCTCATCCCTCCAGTTGAGTACCATGAAAAAATTGTACATCTTAATCTCCACCCTCCTGGCGTCCGTCAGTTTGTTCTGCCAGGTCGAATACAAAATCGAGCTTTTACCAGACGACGTTACCTATCGGGTCAGCATGATGCCAAACGTCACCTGGAATGCGCCGATGAACATCACCAGTTCGGCGCAGGTGTCCGTGAAGGCGGTGTCGGGCAGCGTGATTGTCAGCAATTTAACTGCCCTCGTGCCTTCGACCAGTTGGGCGAACAACGCCAACTACGTCAATCCAAGCGAGTCGCCCGGCTTCGATTACATCAATTTTGGGTTGACCAGCCTCGGCACGAATGCTTTCACTTACTCGGCAGGCGTCGAGGTGCATCTTTTCACTTTTCAAAATGCGGGAACGTGCGCCGGGGCGATTGACCTCGTGGAAGCGGGCGACCCGTTTTACCCGCCAAACTCGCAAAACGCCAACATTGGCAACCAATTGACAACCCTCGGCGGCGGCGGCGGCAACAACGTTTGGAGCAACAACTACGACCAGGGCAACTCCAATTGCCTCGGCGCTCCGGTCTGCGACGTTGCCATTTCCGGCGTGACGGCGACCAGCCCCTCGAACTGCGGCGTGAACAACGGCAGCATTTCCGTGACTGCTTCGGGCACTGCGCCGCTTGAGTTTAGCATCAACAACGGGGCGACCTGGCAAAGCTCGAATAGCTTCACCGGCTTGGCGGGCGGCAACTATATTATTAAGGTGAGAAACGCCATCTGCGAAGTCGCCTGGGCGAACAACCCTGCCGTTTTGACGGCTCCGAGCGCACCGGTGATTTCCAACGTAACTGCCACAAATCCAACGGCTTGCGGTGCAAACAACGGCTTCATCGGCATCACGGCGACGGGCGGCAGCGGCTCTTTTGAGTACAGCATCAACGGCGGCGGGGCTTGGGCGAGCAGTGGCAATTTTGCCAATTTATCACCCGGCAACTTCGACGTGCGGGTGCGAAATGCCAACGGCTCGTGCGAGGTCACTGGGGGAATTTTCAACCTGACCGCTCCCAACTCGCTGACTTTGAGCGTGTCGAAAACCAACCCAACCGTTTGCAACGCAACCGACGGCAGCATCACGGTCACCGCTTCCGGCGGCACGGGCAACTACCAATTTAGCAAAGACGGCGGGGCAACCTGGCAATCCGGCAACGTCTTTTCCGGCTTGGCGGCAGGCAGTTTTCAGATTATGGCGAGAAACGTTGGCGGCTCATGCTCAACGAGTTACCCATCGAACCCGGTGGTTTTGAACAACCCGTCTTGCGCTCCGGGTTGCCTCATCGAATACACGCTGGAACGTTTTCCCAACGGGAAATACCAGGTCTCGATGACGCCTGACACGACCTGGACTTTTCCGCAAAACATCACAAGCTCGGCGCAGGTGACGATTGTCGCCCCGGCGGGTGGCTTCACGGTGACGGGGCTTTTCAACCTCCTTCCGGGAGTGACTTTTGCGAACAATGCCAACTACAATGCACCGGCGGAAAACCCCGGCAAAAAGTACCTCGTCTTCGGTCTGACCACCATCGGCACGACGAATATTCCCTATCAAAAAGGGGTGAAAGTGCCGCTTTTCAGCTTTGAAAACGACGCCGTTTGCACCGGCGACAGCATCTATTTGATGCCTGACACCGACCCGTTTTTTCCACCTAACTCATTGAGTGCCAACGTCGGACAACAACTCACGACGCTCGGTTCGGGCATCGACGCCGACATTTGCATCGGCGGTTACGGGGCGGTTTGCCTGCCTTGCGCAGCCAATGCTGCGGACTCCGACAACGACGGAATTTGCGACACCGAGGAGCTACATGAAAACACAAATCCGAACGATGCTTGCGACCCGAACGACGCCGACACCGATGGCGATGGCATCTGCGATGTGCAGGAAAACCTCGATGGAACTGACCTGCAAGACGTCTGCGACCCACTCGACACTGACTCCGACCAGGACGGTTTTTGCGACGTGCAGGAGCAAAATCAAGGCTCCGACCTGCACAATCCTTGCGACCCGAACAACACCGATACCGACGGCGACGGGCTTTGCGACATCGCCGAAAACATCACTGGCAGCGACCCGCAAGACCCTTGCGACCCGAATCCGAACTCGCCCGCCTGCGTCCCGCCTTGTGACGAGCTTTGGACAGCGGACACCATTTATTTGCCTGGAAATCCCGGCGCTGATTTTTGCCTGCCGTTGGAATTCGACGACCTCGCATTTTACGATGTGCTGTTGAACGATGCGGCTTACTCGCAACCCATCGAGGCTTGCGATTTGGATACGCTGTTTTTTTACACCTATGCTTTCACGGTTGGGGCGGGAAATGCGGGCCCCTATTTGGTGCAGGAATGGCAAGTTGGCAACCAGGTTTACAGCGGCGTGGTCGCCGACATGAATGATTTGGCTGCAAAAATGAACGTCTGGAATCCCGGCGGCAACTGGCAAAACAACCCTGCCATCAGCGCCATTTCCGGCGGTTTGGACAACCAGGACTACGGCAGCATCAAGCTTCGCCACATCGCTACCAACGTGCCGACGCTCATCCAGCGCAACCTGACTTTTGCGCCCGACGGCGCAAAAATTGCCCTGCCCGGCTTGGGAACTTACGAGGTGACTTTGGAGGAAAACCTCAGTGATTGCGGGGATTCCGTCGTGGTCATCGTCTTTGAACTGGAGACGGAAACCATAGAAGTGGTGACCGATTTCGAGACGCCGGTCAGCCAGATTTGCCCGCAGAGTGACGACTTGCCGGGCAACGTCGCCAGCGCCACGCTTTGCAGCCAACCTGCGCACGGCACAGCTTTGATTGGCAACGACCATTGCGTGACGTACTCGCCGGACGACGGTTTTTCCGGCGACGACCAATTCTGCATCGTGGTTTGCAACGACGCCGACCCGGAAATTTGCGACACGACTTTCGTCATCGTCCATGTCGGCGACCCTGGTTGCCTGCCGATTTTTGCCTCGGACACGATGCTCGTGCAGGGCGCTTCGGCGGAAATTTGCGTCGAAATGACGGCGCAGGAATTGGCTTTCCACAACATTTTCACCGACGGCAACTCCTTCACACCCAGCGACTTCTGCGCTGCGGACACGCTCACTTTTTACACCTACGCCTTCACTTTCGGGCAAGGTTCGGGCGGCAATTACCAGGTGCAAAGCTGGACGGTGAACGGGCAGGTTTTCACCGGCACGGTCACCAGTATGGACGACCTGGCGGCAAAAATGAACCTGTGGAACCCCGGCGGCAACTGGACGAACAACCCCGCCAGCTTCACCATTAGTGGCGGCATGCCTGGTTTCAACTACGGCAACCTGCAACTCCGGCACGTCCTGACGAACATCCCGACGCTCATCCAGGCGAATTTCACGCTGGAAGAAACGGGCATCAGCGTTGGCGTTCAGGGCGAGGGCTGGCACCAGGTCGTGGTCATCAATTCGCTGACCGGCTGCGCCGACACGCTGGCGATTGGCATTTTCAACCCCGACCCGGCGAACCTCTCACTCGTCACCGACCACAACACGCCGACGCAGCAAACCTGCCTTTCCGGGGCTGAATTGCCGGGCAATGCGACCTGGATTTCGCTTTGCGGCTCGCCTGCGAACGGCGTCCTGAATTTCACGCTGCCAAACTGCTTTACCTACACGCCGGAGCCTGGTTTTGCTGGGCAAGACGCTTTCTGCGTCGTCGTTTGCGACGACTCCACGCCGCAGTTTTGCGACACGACTTTCGTGGTGGTCACCGTCCTGCCGGAAAACGACACGATGACGGTGGTGCTCGACCCGGTTGACCCCGACACGATTTGCCTGAACCCCGGAGGCGCTGGAAATGAGCCGATTGTGAGCGTGGAAGTTTGCGGTGAAAATGGGAACGAGGTGAACGTGACGGTCATCCCCGGCAGCCCGTGCATCGTGCTCGACCCGGCGGACGATTTTGGCGGCTTCAGCCAAATCTGCGTCATTCATTGCTTCGAGGGCAGCGCCAACGGGCAAGTGATTTGCGACACGACCATTATTAACGTCATCGTGACGCCGCCGACGGACACCCTGGAAATTTCAACGGACGAATCGAATCCGCACACTTACTGTCTCGATGCCGTGCTGAATTTACCGGGCGACATCGTGAGCGGAACGCTTTGCGGCAGCAACCCGAACGAGGCGGCAGTGACCGTCGGCAACGACGGCTGCGTGACGATTGACCCGGTGAACGGCTTCACCGGAACGACGGAAATCTGCGTGATTTTCTGCGACGATAGCACGCCGCAGTTTTGCGACACGACCATCATCGAGCTGAACGTGCAGGTGCCTTGCGACCCGATTTTTGGCAGCAACGACACCATTTTCACGAACGTGCCGGAAGTCTGCGTGCCGCTTGCTTTCAGCCAGTGGTCGCTGTACGACATCCTGCTCGACAACGTGCCTTACTCTGCGCCGGTGAATGGTTGCAACGATGCGGTTTTGGTGTATTACACGTATGCTTTCGTGGTCGGAGCGGGCAATTCGGGTCCCTACCAACTGACCGGCTGGACGATGAACGGGCAAACTTTTACCGGCACTTTTGCCAACGTGGCGGCGCTCGTGGCGCAAATGAACGTCTGGGACGCTGCCGGAAACTGGCAACTCAACGTCGGTTCGCTGACCGTCAGCGGCGGCTCTTCGACGAACGTTTACGGGCAGTTGAAAATCAGGCACGTGCCGTCGAACATCCCGACGACGCTGATGCCGAACTTCACGAACGTGGCGCAGGGAACGCTGGTCAACGTGGGCGCTCCGGGCTTGCACCAACTGGTTGCGGTGGACACGGCGACGGGTTGCAAGGACACGATTTACATCTACCTGATTGACGTTCACCCGGATACGGTTCACATGACGACGGCGGAAGGCAATGCGGCTGCGCCGGTTTGCGCAGACTTGAGCGAGTTGCTGGGCAGCCCCGTTTCGACGACGATTTGCGGGCAACCGCAAAACGGAACGGTTTCAATTTCAGGCACTTGCGCAACGTACACCCCGTCGGGGGGCTTTGCGGGCGAAGACCAATTCTGCATCGTCGTCTGCGACGACCACACGCCGCAGGTTTGCGACACGACCTTCGTGCAGGTGACGGTGATGCCGAAAAACGACCAGGTGAACCTGAACATCCCACCGAATGACCCGCACCAAATTTGCTTGACGCAATATTTGCCGTTCCAGGGCAACTTCACGGGCGTTTCGCTTTGCAACAATCCGGCAAACGTGACGGTGACTTTCCAGGGGCAAAACTGCCTGACGATTGACCCGGCGGACGGCTTTGCAGGTGCGGTGGATATTTGCGTACAACATTGCTACACAGGCAGTTTGACAGGCACGGCGGTCTGCGACAACACCATCATCCACCTGTTCGTGCAACCCACGAAAGACACGGTGGACGTGGTTTTGACGACGCAAGACCCGACGACGATTTGCCTGAATCAGTACATCCAATTGCCAGGAGCCATCACTTCGGCGAGCATTTGCGGCGACAACCCTGCAGAGGTGGACGCCGTGAGCGCAAGCAACAACGGCTGCGTCATTCTCGACCCGGCGGCTGGATTTTTTGAAACCACTGAAATCTGCGTCGTCTTCTGCTCGACCGGCAACCCGGTGGTTTGCGATACGACGATTTTGCTGGTGACGGTGGATTTCCCGTGTCCCGAAATTTTTCCGCAGGACACGTTCTACTCGGATGCGCCAAAAATCTGCATCCCGATTCCGCTGTCGAATATTGACCTGTACGACATCATCCTGAACGGAGCGGATTACCTGTTCCCGGCAGAGCCTTGCAACGAGGATACCCTGGTGTTTTACACCTACTCGTTCACGGTGGGAGCGGGGAATGCGGGTCCTTACTTCGTGAACTCGTGGGTAGTTAACGGTCAGACATTCAGCGGTTTAGTCGCCAATATGAACGACCTGGCGGCAAAAATGAACCAGTGGGATGCGACCGGAAACTGGGTGAACACGCCTGGCACGAGCGCCATCAGCGGCGGCGGTTCAGGCACGACTTACGGCATGATGATTTTGAAACACGTCGCCACGAACATCCCGGCGCTGCTGCTTCCGAACTACACGGACGTTGCGCTCGGCTCATGCGTCCACCTGGAAGCAGGCTGGAATGAAGTCGTGGTCGTAGAAGACGAAACGGGCTGCCGGGACACGGTTTATGTTTTTGTCGAAGACGCCCAGGTGCAAGTGGCGGCGAGGGTTTTCCTGCAAGGAGCATTCGATGCCCAGACGGTTACGATGCGGGACAACCTGCGGGAGTTGAATTTGCTGCCGCAAACCGAGCCGTACGCTGGCATCGCCAATTTCGCCCACGTGGGCGGCGGTGGCGGCGAAACGGCAGCGCCCGGCGTGTTCGACGAGACCGGCACGGACGCCATCGTGGATTGGATTTTCCTGGAATTGCGCAGCAAAAACAACCCGTCGTTGGTGCTTGCCACCCGCAGCGCATTGGTGCAACGGGACGGCGACATCGTGGACGTGGATGGTTTTTCGCCGGTGAAATTTCAGGTTGCGAGCGATGAATATTACCTCGCCGTGCGCCACCGCAACCACCTCGGAGCGATGACTGCTTTGCCCGTCAACCTGAACGGTGGCGTGACGACGGTTGATTTCACCAGCCTTTCCACCTCC
>CAZHLB010000344.1:0-7207 GCA_964533005.1 uncultured Saprospiraceae bacterium | reverse complement strand
GTGGAGATTTTCAATTTCAACCCCGTCTATATTTTCACCGGCGAAGGCACGATGTTTCAAACTGAACAGGAAAGCCGGAATTTCCGCCTGCTCACCATCGTCACCGACCCGCAAAATGACGAGCGCATCGTCCACGTGCCCGTGCCTGCGCAGGCAGGTTATGCTGGCGAAGTCCTCGACCCTGTTTTTTTTGAAGAATTGCCGACCTACACCTTGCCCGACTACAAGTACAAAGTCGGCACCCACCGCTCCTTCGACGTGGCAGGCGACAGCATGGAACCGACGCTTTTCGAGGGGGACAAAGTGGTGTGCAGCTACCTGGAACCGAACCTTTGGGAAAGCTCCATCAAAGACAATTACGTCTATGTCGTGGTCACGAGAGGCGACGTGGTGGTGAAGCGAGTGTTCAATAAAATCAAGGAAAGCCGCTATTTGGAGCTACGCTCGGACAATGATTTTTACCAACCTTATCAAGTCAGCCTCGGCGATGTGCGGGAGATTTGGTACGTGCGGGCGAAAATCAGCCCGTTTTTGCCTTCGCCGAATAACATCCAAAACCTGGTGCGGTCGGAGGTGAAGGAATTGAAAGGTATCATTCAAAACCAGACGCAAATCATGAATAGTCTGTACGAAACGATTGAGAAACTGGCGATTTTAAATCCGAAGTAAAACTGTTTTTTCGCTTAAATCATGGAAACTCAACCTTCCTTGAAACTTCAATCTGTTAAAGAGACATCCGCAGAAATGTTGGAATCGTTTCTTAAAGATGCCGACCAAAGAGGATTTCTCAGAGGTTGTTTCAGCATTTATCCAGAGGCATTCCGCAAAGGAGAAGAGAAGAAAACAGAGGAGTTTATAGTGAACCTTCTTGCCAAATTTCCCAAATGGAGCGATAAACAAATAGCAGGACTGGTGAACGCTGAACCGGCATTAGTAAATGAGATTCGCCAGGAATTGAATAATCAATCCAAACTCACAATCCAATTCTAATTTTCATGAAATCAAAATCCATCTCCGGCAAAGTAACCTACCAAGACCTCGGCACCGGCTGCTGGGGCATCATTGACCAAAACGGCAAAGAGTGGCGGGCTGTCAACATGCCAGAACAGCTCAAACAAAAAGGCAAACAAGTCAAAGTCACCGTGCGGGAAGTGGACGAAGGCGCTTCGATTTTCATGTGGGGAACGCCGGTGGAGGTGCTTTCCTTTACGACCTGATAATTTCTTTTCCCTCCTGATAAACAACGGTTTGTAAATTTTTCCCTGCCTGCAATGCGGATGGATTTTGCTCGTATTTTAGGGTAAACATCAAAGCCGTTTCCGATGAAAAATGCACTCTGTTTCTGTTGCCTTTCCTTGATTTTCCATGCTTCCGCTTTGGCTCAAAAGGATAGCTTTTCCTTTAAAATTTACAGCCACCTGCCTGTCTTCGACAATCGAATGTTCCTGGGTTTTGACAATTTGGATGACCGAGCCATTTCTTTTCAAGGCTTCGGTTATGCCATTCAATGGCAAAAAAATGAGCGGCGAATCAAAGAATTGGAATTGACAAGGCTGCAATGGTGGTATCGGGACGACGGGCAGCAAGGAGTCGAAACGGTAGTGGTGGGATTTCGATATGAAACGAGCTATCTAAAAGCAAACCCCAAAGCAGCTAAACTTCGCTGGCGGTGGGGCTGGTCGGTCGAGCCTTATTTTTCCTTTCGCTCAGAATTGACTTGGAATCAGACAGCTCCGCCGATGAGTCAAGAGTGCCTCGGAGCAGCGGTTTCAATTACGCCTCATTTCGAGTGCAGCATCTCCAAAAATCTCTTTTTTGATTTCAACCCCCATCTGAAAGTGGTCAATTTCAGCGTCCGCTCCGAGCGAGTTTTCGACCCGATTTTCGATGAGGAGCAAAGCCAAAGCATTGATTTTTTCATTCTGCCCTTTCGTGGAATGTTGCGCTTGGGCTTGGGTTGGCGCTTTTTCAAAAAAGAAGAAAAGGCAGATTGATTTACCTCGCCAGCCATGCTGATGCCTCCACCTCCGGCGCTTTCAACTTCCTTTTTTCCTCCAAATACAAGCGAAAAGCCAGCGCCGCCGCCACTTCCGCCACTTCCTCTTCGCCCGCTTCCAGCGCCGTTTTGGTGAAGTAATTTTTCACGAAATGCGTGTCGAATCTACCCGACCGGAACGCCTCATGTTCAAGCACGAACTTGCCAAAAGTCAGCGTCGTCGCCACGCCTTCAATTTCATAATTGGCAATGGCTTCCAACAATCGGCGAATGGCTTCCTTTCTGTTTTCGTCCCAGGCAATGAGTTTGGAAAGCATCGGGTCGTAAAAAATCGGGATGTCCATGCCTTCCCGGTAGCCGTCGTCCACCCGAATTCCGTCGCCGGTTGGAGGTCGGTAAGTTTTCAGGTTGCCGATGCTCGGCAGGAAATCATTGTGCGGGTCTTCGGCATACACTCGCAACTCGACGGCGTGACCATTGATGCGCAAATCTGCCTGCGAAAACGGCAACCGCTCGCCTCGTGCCACCCGGATTTGCTGCTCCACCAGGTCAATGCCGGTAATCATTTCCGTCACCGGATGCTCGACTTGCAGGCGGGTATTCATTTCTAAGAAGTAATAATTCAGGTTTTCATCCACCAAAAACTCCACCGTGCCTGCGCCGGCGTAGTCGCAAGCCTTCGCCACTTTCACCGCATCGGAGCCAATTGCCGCCCTGATTTCAGGCGTCAAAATGGCGCTCGGCGCTTCCTCGACCACCTTCTGGTGGCGGCGCTGGACGCTGCATTCCCGCTCGAACAGGTGAACCGTGTTGCCATGTTTGTCCGCCAAAACCTGCACCTCGATGTGCCGGGGCGAGGCAACGTATTTTTCAATGAAAACCGAGCCGTCGCCAAAAGCGGAGAGCGCCTCGCTGATGGCTCGCTCCATCTGGCTGCCGAGTTCCCGCTCGTTTTCGACGATGCGCATGCCCTTGCCGCCGCCGCCTGCCGAGGCTTTGATGAGGACGGGATAACCTATTTTTTTGCAGATTTCTTTGGCTTCCGCCACGTCGGTGATGGCGTCGGGCGTGCCGGGAACCATGGGGATGTCGAATTTCCGAACGGCTTCTTTCGCCGCTAATTTGCTGCCCATGATTTCGATTGACTTGGGCGAGGGCCCAATGAAAGTGATGCCTGCCCGCTCCACCGCCTCTGCAAATACAGCGTTTTCGCTCAAAAAACCGTAACCCGGATGAATGCCATCCACGCCCAGGTCTTTGGCAACCCGGATGATTTTTTCCCCCAGTAAATAAGATTGGTTGGAAGGCGGAGCGCCGATGCAAACGGCTTCGTCGGCAAACAGCACGTGCGGCGAGGGGCGGTCAGCTTCGGAAAAAACGGCGACCGTTTGGATGCCCATTTTGCGGGCGGTGCGCATGATGCGCAGGGCGATTTCGCCACGATTGGCGATGAGGATTTTCTGCATGGTTGGATGTTTGCGGCAAACTTCGTTTGAAAGTTTGGTTCTTGGTGATTTTGTGTGGGGAAGCTGAAATGGCTGTTTCAAAATAACAGAAAAGCCCCCGGCGAGTGCCGGGGGCTTTTTTATTCAACTGCCGAAACTGGGTTTCGACTTACTTTTCTTCCGTGCTCGCCTCCGCCATTTCCGGCACTTCGCCATTCACCGTATTCTGCACAACTTCAGAGACTTCCTCGCCGACCTTTTCAGCCGCAAGCGCTTCCGTTTCCGGCTCGTCTTTCTTGGTGAATTTCTCGTAGGCATCCTCGATTTTGTCTTCCAACGCCTCGAATTTCTCCTCGAGTTTTTCACCTACCACCGACATAGTTGCCTTCGCCGTATCCATCAAATCAGTCAACGGCTCGCTGAGGGCTGCGCCGATGGCTGAGAAAATGGACTCCTCTTTTTTCGGCTCCTCGGCAGGAAGGTCGGAGAGGTCGTCTGCTGGTTCCTCGGCGAGTGTTTCAGCCGCTTCGACAGGTGTTTCGGCGAGCGGCTCAGCTTCGGTAACTTCTTCATCAGCAGGCAGTTCGAGCGGTTCTTCGAGGTCGGAAAACTCATCGGCATGTTCTTCGGAAATCGCCGAAAGTTCTTCCTCCGGGTGCGTTTCACCCATTTGACCTTTGATGCGTTGCTCGATTTTTTCCTTCGCAACTTGCCTTGCGGCGAAGCGGTCGTCCCGCTCTTTTTGCTGGTGCAGGCGTTTTTCCAAATCGGTGAGGGTGCCTTTCATTTCTTTCAGCTTCTCCTCTTTGGAATGCACCCGCTCATCAATCATCACGATTTTTGCCTGGCGGATTTGCGCTTCCAACTGACCGTCGGTCGTGGCGATTTTGTGGCGCTGGAAACCCAGGTCGTTGTGGTCACGCTGGATGCTGGACTCCATTTTTTCGATGGCATCCACCAAGCCGTCGTAGCGGCGCTTGAGGCGCTGATAGGCAGATTGTCCTTCCTCGCCGCCCGGTTCGGGTTTGCCGCCGAAACGCTTGGCTTTCACGTTTTTAAACGTGCCATCTAACTTCTGCCAAACCTTCGCCCGATGCTCCCGTGAGAGGTCGGTTGCCTGGCGGAACTGGCGCTGTAGTTTTTTCAATTCGTCGAACACAAACTGCCAACGTGCGCCCTCGCTCACCTTTTTCTCCACCTCTTGCAAGGCATTGATGAACTGGTCGTAACTATCTTTCGAGATGCGATGAAACTCGTCGTCCATCTTCGAGCGCAGTTGCTTCATTTGCCCGAACAAGGCATTGGTGTTGTCGCGCAGCCGGTCGGCGTGGTCACGTAAGAGGTGATGCTCTTTCACCTGTTCCTGCACTTTGTCCCAGAAGCCTTTCAGGTTGTCCCAAAGGCTGGGGTCGAATTTTTCCAATTGTTCCACCCGCTCTTTCAGGTCGGCAACCTCGTTTTCGTAAGCCTGGTGCAGCCGGGAAGAAAGCACGAGGAAGTGCCATTCCGTTTGCGCTCGCGTAACGAGGTCGGTGCGGTCGGTTTTCAAATCGTCGGGCAACAGGCTGTCGCTCACTGACAGGTCACGCTCGACGTGAGTAGCGCCTTCGGTCAGTTCGTCGCCGTTGCCGTCGCGCCATTCCCGCATCATTTTTTCATAAAAATCATCCGTTGCGACGCTTTCGGGGAAAGTATAGACGTCCACTTTGTTGTCTTCCGCACGCAGAGCGACGGCAATCAGAATTTTTTCGTCCTGGGCATTTGCGCCCCAAATCACAAGTTTCGACTTCATGGTACAAAGTTGCAGTGCGCCGTAGGTCGTTGCTGAGCGTCAGCAGCGTTCCGGCGCGTGTTGAAAAAATCAGTAAAATTTCAATGTTCGTGGTTACTCATTCTTGCGTGGCAAGCGGTTTAGAAATGACATTTCTTGAAGAAATGTCATTTCTATCGGCTCAAGCTACTTCCAAACTCGCCGACACCAGCAAAGACTCAAAAATGCCCTTGCCATCCGTGTTGCCGAGCGCAGCTTCCGCCGCCCGTTCCGGGTGCGGCATCATGCCGAACACGTTTCGGGTTGCGTTGCAGATGCCTGCGATATTTTGCAAAGCCCCGTTGGGATTTGCTTCCTGGGTGATGTTGCCATCGGGTGTGCAGTATTTGAAAAGAATCTGGTCGTTGGCTTCCAATTCGTCCAAAGTTTCTGGGTCGGCGAAGTAGCGACCTTCGGCGTGGGCGATGGGAATTTTCAGCGGTTGTTCCAAGTCGAGCCTGGCGGTGAGCGGCGAGTTGCGGGTGATAGTTTTCAGGAAGATGTTTTTGCAGGAGAATTTTTGCTGCTCGTTGCGCAGCAAGACGCCCGGCAGCAAGCCAGCCTCGCACAAAATCTGGAAACCATTGCAGACGCCCCAGACGTAGCCGCCTGCTGCCGCAAATTCAATCACCGCATTCATAATCGGGGAAAAACGAGCGATGGCGCCTGCCCGCAGGTAGTCGCCGAAGGAAAAACCGCCCGGCAGCACGATACAATCGCCTGTGTCGAAGCCTGGCAATTCGTGGTCTTTGTGCCAAAGCTCAACCACGTCTTGTTTCATCACATTGCCCAGCACGTGCATCATGTCGTGGTCGCAATTCGAGCCGGGAAAGAGTACAACACCAAATTTCATCAACGCTTTTTTTAAAAACGAGGCGCAAATTTAGCCAAAAAGCGGAATGGCAAGGGAAATCGTAAGTTTTGAGCAATTGTAGCAGAAAACCAAGTCTGGCAAGCTTTCCAGCACCGACAGGTTTGCGTCTTCAACTACCTGAACAATTGCCCTTCCCATTCTTTTTACCCAAAACAAAATTCATGGGTAAGCAAAAAGCGCAATTCCCGCCGCAGCACCAGGAAGTGCAGCCCGGCAGGGAATACAAGATGACGCCGAAACCTGAATACATCCGCGAAAGCTATCGCGGCAGCGGCAAACTCGAAGGCAAAGTGGCGCTCATCACCGGCGGCGACAGCGGCATCGGCAGGGCGGTGGCAGTTCATTTTGCGCGGGAAGGCGCACACGTCGCCATCGTTTTTCTGGAAGAAATTAAGGATGCCGAGAAAACGCAGCGCCTCGTCGAAGCCGAAGGTCGAGCCTGCCTGCTGCTGGAAGGCGACATCCGCAGCGAGAAATTTTGCCACAAGGCGGTGGAAAAAACGGTGAAAAAAATGGGCAGGCTCGATATCCTGGTCAACAACGCTGCCGTGCATTTTCCGAAGGAAAAATTAACTCAGATTGAAACGGGCGACCTGAAAGAGACTTTCGAGACCAACGTCTTCGGCTTTTTTTACTGTACCCAGGCGGCGCTCGAATACTTGAAAAAAGGCGCTTCCATTATCAACACGACCTCCGTCACTGCCTACCGGGGCAGCTCTCACCTTATAGATTATGCCTCCACGAAAGGCGCTATCGTCAGCATGACCCGGTCGCTGGCGACCAACCTGGCGGAAAAAGGCATCCGCGTAAATGGCGTTGCGCCGGGGCCCATTTGGACGCCGCTCATTCCCGCTTCTTTCGATGCGCAAAAGGTGAAAAATTTTGGAAGCGACACGCCGATGGGCAGGGCTGGGCAGCCTTCGGAAGTAGCGCCAGCCTTCGTTTTTTTGGCTTCGGAAGATGCCAGTTACATCACCGGGGAAGTGTTGCACGTAAATGGTGGCGGGTATGTTGGCGGGTAAGTTTGCAGTGTCGGGCGGCAAAGCGGTTGGGTGGGGGTGTTGGGTATGGGGCGAAGCCAC
>CAZHLB010000343.1:0-7294 GCA_964533005.1 uncultured Saprospiraceae bacterium | reverse complement strand
GAACTGAACCGTTTTTGGGGTTTCGACCGCTTTGTTCAGTTCACGGATATTCCCTACCGGGGTTTTCGGTACGATTTGTACGGCGGCATTCCTGACCAATATTCGCTTGGGTTTGTGCGGGATTCGTTGCTGGCGCAAGTTGGGCAGCCCCGGTTTTTGTTTTTCATCACGATGAGCTCGCATTTTCCGTGGTACGAGCCGCCGCCGGTGGTTGAGGATTGGCGGCAGTTGGATGGGATTCAAAAAATGGACAAGCCGGAGAAGATTGGCAAAACCATCGAGCGGTACGCCGCTTCGGTGCGGTACGAGTTGGAAGTTCTGACCCGGTTCATTTTGGAAACGGAGGACGACGCTTTTTTCATCCTCGTCGGCGACCACCAACCGGCGACTTTGCAGGATAAACTCGAAGGCATTTTTGACGCCTACGCCGTGCCGTTGCACATTATTAGTAAGGATGAAAAACTGGTGCAGGCATTTTTTGATGATGGGTTTTCGGAGGGTTTGCTACCGGATACCTCGAAAATCAGGCTACTGCGGCATGAAGAAATTTACCCGGTGGTGGCTGAAAAACTGCTCCAAGTTTCCCGGTAGGATAGTTTTTCCCGCAAAGGGCGCTAAGGAGCGAAGTCTCGCTATCCCGATAGCTATCGGGAGACTTTGCGAGACTTCGCTCCTTTGCGCCCTTTGCGGGAAAATCCTAAAACCATTTTTAGACCAGTCTAAAAATTCTTCTACCTTTCGCCCGCATCTTTTTTCAAAACAGTCCAAACCTGTATAACTCCCTGACTTGCAAATGGAAACGTTGACCCAGACGGAGGAAAATTACCTCAAAGCCATCTTCGCTCTTTGCGAAAGCGGCGAAAAAGTGGCGAGCACCAACGCCCTCGCCTCGCAGCTCAACACCAGCGCAGCCTCCGTCACCGACATGCTAAAACGCATCTCAGGCAAGGGACTCATCAACTACGAGCGGCACCGGGGCGTCACTTTGACCGAAACCGGTGACTATTTGGCAAAAGCCTTGGTCAGAAAGCACCGCCTCTGGGAAGTTTTTTTGGTCAATACCTTGAAATTTTCCTGGGACGAGGTGCATGACATGGCTGAACAATTGGAGCATATTCAGTCGCCGGAATTGGTCGAGCGCCTCGACCAATTCCTCGGCAGACCTCGCTTCGACCCGCATGGCGACCCGATTCCCGATTCCGGTGGTCGTTTCACTCCTCGAAAACAAGTTTTGCTGTCCACCTTGGCAGAAGGCGACGAAGCGACGGTGGTTGGTGTGCAAGACCATTCGCCTTCCTTTTTGCAATATCTCGACAAGATGAGCCTGGGACTTGGCGCTTCGTTGCGCATTTTGGAGGTCTTTGAATTCGACGGTTCCATGCGCATTTCGATTGGGCGGGAGAAGGAATTGACCATTTCGAGCAAGGTGAGCGGGAATTTGTTCGTGCAGAAAAAAGGGTAAAAAATTCAAGTGTCGAGCCTAAAGCTGACAGGTGGAAAACAGCCTTTTGAGAGAAAAAAAATTTCATTTTTTTTCTCTCAAAAGGCTGTTTTCCACCTGTCAGCTTTTTGTCCAAAATCAGATGAAGCAATTTTTTGTCTTGCCTTTACTTTTCGCAGCCACCTTGCCTGCTTTTTCCCAGAAACGAGTCGTTGCCACCGCCTCCATTTTTGCCGACATGGCAGAAAACATCGCTGGCGGTCACCTGGAAATCAAAACCATCGTCCCCATCGGCGGCGACCCGCACATTTACGAGCCGACGCCTGCCGATGCGCAATTGATTGCCAGCGCTGACCTGATTTTGAAAAATGCCCTGACTTTCGAGGGCTGGCTGGACGGTCTCATCGCCAACGCAGGCGCAAAAGCCAAGTTGGTCACCGTCACCGAAGGCATCGAACCTATCCGGGCGGTGGCCTATAAAAACTCGACCGACCCGCACGCCTGGATGTCTGCCGCCAACGGCTTGATTTACATCGAAAACATCAAAAATGCCCTCGTCGAACTCGACCCGGACAACCGGGAAGTCTATGAATTCAACTATAAAACCTACCGCCAGCAACTCGAAGACCTCGACCGCTACATTTTCGAGCAGGTGAAAAAAATCCCCGAACAGCGCCGCATCCTGATTACTTCCCACGACGCTTTTCAATACTACGGCAAACGATACGGCATCCGCCTGGAGTCGGTGCTTGGCGTCTCGACCGATGCCGAAGCGCAGACTTCCGACATCATCCGGCTGAACAAGGTGATTCGGGAAAACCGGGTGCCCGCCGTTTTCATCGAAACCACCGTCAATCCCAAGCTCCTCCAACAAATCGCCAGCGACAACGAGGTGACCATCGGCGGCAAACTGTTTTCCGACTCCATCGGCGACAAAAACAGCCCGGCGCCTTCGTACCTCGACATGCTGAAATACAACACCGACGTCATTGTCGCCGCCCTGAGCAAGGAGCCGGAGCAAGCCGCCAAAACGGAAAAGGGCATCAATTGGGTGCTTTGGATTGCCATCGGGCTGATGCTGGCGGGGGGATTTTTCTTCGTTTGGAAAAAGATGAATGGCTAAATGGATGGGCTTCCGGTTTGTGTTTGTTCATTGATAATCAAGGAAAAGCGTGCGCCTTTTTTACCTTTCGGTCAAAACTTGAACAACTGATGAGATACTCACCACACGACAATTTCGTCCGCCTCATTTTTTCCATCCAGTCCGTTTACTTTGACTTTTTTGACCAAATCGTTCCGCCTGCGCTGACCAAGCTGCTCCGGCTTGAAACGTTGAAGCCGGTGGAAGGCACTTTCCTGTCGCCCCGCTTGCGCAAGTACCTGACCGACAAGCTGTTCAGTTGCCAAATGATAACCGGCGAGGATGTCATTCTCTCTTGCCTCATCGAGCACAAAAGCAGTGTGCCGGATTTCATTTACGACCAATTGCAGGGTTACGTGGCGCAAAAACACGAGCAAGACCGCAAGGACAAGCAGCCTCGGACGCCGGTGATTGTCATCGTGCTTTATCATGGAAAGGAACGGTGGGTCAAAAAGCCGCCGCATGAATATTACACGGGTTTGCCCAAAGGCTTGCGCAGCTACGTTGCCGCTCCCAATTTTTTCCTGGTTGACGTCGGGCGGTTTTCAAAGCAGCGAATCATGAAACTTCGCAGGGGTTACTTAGTGAACTCGCTGCTGGTGTTGAAATATGCTTTTCGCCCTTCGTGGCTGGGAAGAAATTTCAGGGACATTTTCGTCTATGGCGATTTTTACAACACCACCGCCCAGGGGCGGGATTTCATTCACGGATTGTTGGTTTACTTTCTTGAACTGACTAATTTTGACGAGAAAAAATCAATCGCTTTGGTTGAAAAAATCAAGGCGAGTTATAAACGTACCGCCATGAATTCATTGCAAAATCTTGTAAAAGCCGGAAAAAAGGAAGGCAAAATCGAGGGCAGAAAAGAGGGCAAAATCGAGGGTAAAATCGAGGGCAAGGAAGAAGTTGTCCAGCACCTCATTTTGAAATTTCCCGATTGGTCAGACCTGTTCCTTTCTGAAGTCACCGGTTTGCCGCAGGAAAAAATAAAAGCTCTTCGTGAAAAGCTGGCGAATGGTCAGAACGGCAAATCCGGCAACGGTACTCACCAGTAAGCCCTTTTCTAAACCGGCACAAAAAACCAGTGGTGATTCGCCACTGGTTTTTTTGTTGCCACTTTGAAACGCCCCGAAAACCTTCCTAAACCTCAACTCTTCAATTATTCAATCATGCCGGATATTTCAATTTCCATCAAAGGTTTGTCCGTTTCCTACGACAAAAAACTCGTGCTGACCAACATCTACCTCGACATCGAGGCAGGCAAGGTGCATGGCGTGATTGGGCCCAATGGGGCGGGAAAATCAACCCTTTTCAAAGCCATCCTCGGCTTGGTGGACGTGAACGCAGGTAAAATTTTGCTGCACGGCAAGCCCATCGAGGAGCAGCGAACCAACGTGGTTTACGTGCCACAAAGGGACGATGTGGACTGGCAATTTCCCGCCACCGTGATGGACGTGGTGATGATGGGACGCTACCCACACAAGAAATTGTTCCAATCTCTCGACCGGCGAGACCGGGAAATTGGCTTGCAAGCCTTGCAGGAAATCGGCATCGAGCAACTGAAAAACCGCCAAATCGGGGAGCTTTCCGGCGGGCAGCAGCAGCGGGTTTTTTTAGCCAGAGCCTTGTGCCAGGGCGCTGACGTCTTTTTGCTGGACGAGCCTTTCGTGGGAGTGGACATCACGACGGAGGAGAAAATCATCGGCTTGCTGAAAAAACTCGCCGCCGAAGGGAAGACTTTGCTGGTCGTGCATCATGACCTATCTACGGTGCCTGCCTATTTTGACAATGTGATACTTATCAATCAGCGGCTCATTGCTGCCGGGGCGACGGAGGCGACTTTTACGGAGGAGAATATTGCGAAGGCTTACAGCAGCCAGTTGCCGATTTTGCACAAGATTTGACAGGATAGAACACGGATTGGACGGATGCGACGGATTTTCACGGATAAGCCAATCCGTAAAAATCCGTCGCATCCGTCCAATCCGTGTTCTATCATATCCTGCTATTCGAAAACCACCAGCTTCACCACCTCGCCCGGCTTGCCTTGCGGTAGCACTTTCACCACATAAACTCCCTTCCCCCGCACCGGCGAAATTGCCACTGCCGACCGCCCCGCCGCCACCTGCCGCCGCTCCAACCGAATCATTTTCCCCGCCGCATCGAACACCTGCACCGTCAATTCCTCGCCGCTCGCCGACAGCACTTCGAGCAGCAGCGGCTGACCACTTTTCACCGGGTTGGGTGAGAGTTTAACTTCAAAGTTTTGGTCGTCCAAGGGCGAAACCGCCGTCGGGCTTTGAATCAAAATCTCTTGCTCCACGATGCCTGCTTCCGCCAGTTTGCAACCTTCGACTACCGCCTGGAAGGGCAGGCTGGATGGGTCAATTGCCAGCGGCGTACTGTTGCCAATGTCTCCCAAAACGTTGAAAGTCAATACAAAAAGGGTCGTGTCATCGGGCAGCGTGAGGTGGTTTCCATCGGTGTTGAGCCAAGTCAGGGATAGCTTGCCCGGCGAGGGCGAGAAGGAATTTGAACCGGGATAAAAATGCAACGCTCCACCTGTTGCATCCGAAAATTCCAGCACCGAAGCGTCCCACTGCAAGCCAAATTGGAAGGCATTCATCGCCGTGAAATTCGACGCTTTTACCTCGACTTGGATGGTTTGGTTGTGCACGCCGCCCTGCGTGAAGTAAAAAATCGGATGCACCGCCGCCGAGTCAACTTCCGACTCATCCACCACGTCGCCGGGCTGGATGGCGGTGAAATTCTGCTGGTCGAGGCTGGTGCTAAGGTCGTTGTAAAAATAGCTGCCCGGCGCCGAGCCAAGATTGGAGGCAGGCACCGGAGGCGACCAGTTTGCCGCCAAAAACTTCCAGTCCGGCGCAAGGGTGAGGTCGCTGCCGAGGATGATTTTGTTCATCAGCACGATGTCGAAAGTGGTGACGCCGAAGCTGTTGTTGAGGGCTGCCGCCAGCAAATCGTCGAGGCGGGCGAGCGGGTCAATGCTTAAAATATGGCTCCGCACTTTCACTACGTCCAGCACGGTGACGCCTCGTTGCGGGTCGTGATTTTCCTTCGAGGCGCTCAAAGTGAAGTCGCCGCCTTGCGTCAAGCCGGCAAATGCAAACTGCCCCGCCGGGTCGGTCATCGTTTCTCCGAAATTGGACAGGCTCATTTTTACCCCTTCCGCCGGTGCGCCGAAAGGCGTGTTGACCGTGCCGCTCAGGTTCAGCAATTGCCCCATCAGGTAATCTTCGCCCACCGTGTGGTAAGTCGTGTTCGTGATGACCGGCTCGTTGAAGTCGAAATAAATCGCCGCCGAGCCAAAAATCGTCGTCCCAATCGGCACGTCCGCCCGCTGCGAAATTCGGAATTTGACGAAGCCATGCGACCCCGCTTCGTTCACATTGGAGTCGGGCAGCAGGATGTCCTTGAACGTGAAGCGCAGGATGTTTTCGCCGAGCAATTCAAACTGGTAGGAATGGCTGGAAACGCCCGGCAGCACCGACGCCGGGTCAAAAAATGGCGAGAGCGTGTCTGCGACGACGATGTTGAAAGCGGTGTCGGTGCCGGTGTTTTGGAAGCGAATCATGTACTCGACGTCCGTGCCCGGCTCGATGAAATGCGCCACGCCGTAGCCGTTGGGATAGCCTCTTTTGTCGTTCGGGTCGAAGGCGCCGATGTTGGGCTGGCAATCACGGTCAATGTTCAGGTTGGCGTCGTCCAGGGGGAATTGATTGACAAAACCGAGGCTGAAACCGCCGTTGCCATTCACTCCGCAGCCCTCGACGAAAGCGCTCGGCTGGCTTGCGCCGGGATGGTTGGCAACCTGGTCAACCTCGATGCGCCAGGTGCTGCCGTTGGCGTCGAAACTGAAATTTTTGGTTTCCGAGGAAACAAGCTGGAGGTCATCGGCGCTGATTTGCACCATGTCGTCCACGATGATGAAATACTGCACCGGGGCGTCCATGTCGTCGCCGATGTTTTGCACCTCGAAGCGTACCGAGTCGCCGTCGCAGGAGGCGCTGACTTCGAGGCTGCCGCCATCCCAAAGCGGGTCGGGCGGCAGGCAATTTTCCTGCGGAAAAATCTCCGCCGTCGAGCAATGCGCCTGCCCCAGAGCGGCGTCGCAACTGACCAAAACCTCCACCGAGAAAGTCCCGCATTCATTGACGCCGAGGTCGCCGAGCGGAAAAGTATAGACGTTGCCGTTGACCGCCGACCAGGGCAGGGTGCTGGAAATTACTTCCAAAAATGGGTCGAAAGTCACTTGGACGTAAGCATCTTCCGCCGTCACCGTGCCGTTGTTGCAGTAATTCAAATGATAGGTGGAAGGAAAACAGCGCCGCAAAAACGCAGCGCCGAGGTTGACTTCGAGCCAGGGGCAATCCACGAGCGCCTGCGCTCCGAAATCAATGGTCGCACCGCCGTTGGCTGCGACGGTTGCGCTGGCGGCAGGCGGGCAGGTTTGCCAGAGGTTCGATGCGGGCGGCTGTACGACCACGTCATAAGTGCCTGCCAGCAGCGGAAAATCGTAGTCGCCTTCGGCGTCGGTCACGCCGAAATAGGTCGAGCCGTTGCCGGTGGCTTTAATTTTCCATTGCTGCAAACCTTGCTCGCCTGCGCCGGGCAGGCAATTTTCGTTGGCGTCGTGAAAAACGTTGCCTTTGAGCGAGCCGCAAGACAAACCGCCGGGGTGGAAAATCAAG
>CAZHLB010000342.1:3346-7296 GCA_964533005.1 uncultured Saprospiraceae bacterium | reverse complement strand
GCTTCGGTGGAAGTGATGACCCGCTTTTTGTCATAGTTGAAAGCCGCCGGAACGATGGGTTTGCTGCCGGTGGCGATGATAACTTTCTCAGTTTCAATTTCTTGCTTCGTCCCGTCGGCTTTGGCGACGCTGATTTTTTTGGCGGTGACAAACGAGCCGTGCCCCTGAAACACGTCAATCTTGTTCTTCTTCATCAAAAAGGCGATGCCCTTCGTGTTCTCCTCCACCACCTGGTTTTTGCGGGCAATCATCTGCGGCAGGTTGACTTTCAAGCCGGTCAGGTCAATGCCGTGCAGGGTGAATTTTTCCTTTGCGTTGTGAAAATGCTCGGAACTGTCGAGCAAGGCTTTGGAAGGGATGCAGCCAACGTTGAGGCAGGTGCCGCCGAGCACCGGGTAGCGTTCGACGATGGCGGTTTTCATGCCCAATTGTGCGCAGCGGATGGCTGCGACGTAGCCTCCGGGACCGGAGCCGATGACGGTGACGTCGTAGTTCATTTCGTTGAAAAATCGAGCCTAAAGCTGACAGGTGGGAAACGGGTTTTAAGAGAATAAAAAATTCATTTTTTATTCTCTCAAAACCCGTTTCCCACCTGTCAGCTTTAGGCCAATTTCTGATAATCAGGCGATTAGGGTGTTTTGTTTGAATTGTCGTTCCTGTCGTTTCGATTTTTGCCGCTGTCTCTGCCCCAGTTTTTCCCGCTTCGCTTGTCTTTGCCTTCGCCTCGATTGCGGTTGGCATTCGGGTCTGCGCCTTCCATTTTTTCACCGGGTGGAGGCGGTTGCTGCTGAGACTTGGGTTGCTGCGGTTTCGGCTGTTTGGGTTGCTGCGGTCTGTCTTTTCTGTCCCGGTTTTTGTCAAAACCGCCTTTTGGTTTGTCCCTGCCGCCTTCCCTTTTTTCGGTGAAGGGAGCGCCGTTGCCGGGCTGAGTTTGTGCTTCCGACCTGCCTTCTGCGGGTCTGCCTTCCTTCGACCTGAACTCGTCCCTATCTCTGTTATTTTTCTTCTTCTTTTTCTTTTTGCGTTTTTCCTCTGGCAGCTCGATTGCACCGGTAACGTCCTCGTAATCAGGCTCCTCGGAAACGGCAGCGGCAGTGGCAACATGGACTAAACTCGCCAAATCGGGCGGAAACTCGCCCTGCACATTCATTGCCCTGACGTTGCGAACCTGGTCGAGGCTGAGGGCGAAAATTCTACCTTTTTCCGGTCCCCGGTCGTAGGCGTAATACATCAAGCCTTTGAAAATATCGGTCTTCACGAGCACGACAATGCCCAGCTTGGTTTTCAACTTTTCCGCATCGTCGGGGAAGCTCGAAAGGGCTTCCATGTACATGTCCAACTCGTAGTTGAGGCAGCATTTCAGCCTGCCGCACTGACCGGAAAGTTTCGCCTGGTTGATGGCGAGGTTTTGATAGCGAGCGGCTGCGGTGCCGACGGTTTTGTAGCTGGTGAGCCAGGTGGAGCAGCAAAGTTCCCGACCGCAGGGGCCCAAGCCGCCGAGCCTTCCGCTTTCCTGTCTTGCGCCGATTTGGCGCATCTCAATTTTGATTTTGAATTCTTTGGCGAAGTGGCGAATGAGTTCCCGGAAGTCCACCCTGCCGTCGGCGGTGTAGAAAAAAGTGGCTTTTTTGCCATCCGCCTGGATTTCTATGTCGCCGATTTTCATGTTCAGGTCGAGCGTGCGGGCAATGGCTCTGGCTCGAATCATGGTTGGTTTTTCCAACTCCCGCATTTCATTGTGTTTCTCCAAATCTCGCTCGTTTGCCTTGCGGATGACCTTCGGCAAATAGGCATCTTCCTTCACCCGCTTTTTGCGCATTTGCAGGCGCACCAATTCGCCGCTCAAAGTGATGCGCCCCACGTCGAAACCCGCCTGCGTTTCCACCACGACCATGTCGCCGGTGTGCGTGCGAGTGTAAGGCTGGTTGTAAAAAAAGTGCTTTCGAGCGCCGTTTTTGAAGCTGATTTCCACGACGTGAAAAGGCTCCACGTCTTCGATGTCGAGCGGGGAGAGCCAGTCGAAAGTATTGAGCCGGTTGCAGCCGCCGGTGCTGCAATTCCCGTTATTTCTGCAACCTACCGGTTGACCGTCTTTCAGATTTACTGAACATCCTGCACAAGCCATTTTTAGGGATGAGGGATGAGGGATGAGGAATGAGGGGAGAGGTGCGTCTTTTGCGCCTCATTCCTCATTCCTCATCCCTCATCCCTGCTTCAAGATTTTATTGAGTTGAATGGAAGCGTCCAGAAAAAGCACCTTCTGGTTGGCGTTCCGTTCGATGAAATAGGCGCAGTCGTCAAATAGCTTGACGATGCGCTGCACTTGCCCAAAACCCAAGACTTTGGTCAGGTTTTGAGCGGTCGCCAACTCCTTTGGGAGCAGGCGGACGGTTAGTCCCGATGAGTCGGGGTTGGGGTTTGCGGTCGTTTTCAGCACCAGGTATTCCCGCAAGAAATGCAGGGCGTAGCGCAAAAACTGCTTTTGGTTTTCCCTGCCGAGGTCGGCAAATTTTTCCACCCAGGTTGCCATTTCCACGCCGTTGCCGACGTAGCATTTGCGCAGCCAATCCAGGAACAGCGAGGAATGGTCGCTTTCGGGTTGGGCGGCAATTTTTAAAGCTTCGTTGAAATCGCCGTCTGCCAATTGAGCAATGCTGCGTGCTTTTTCGAGCGGCAAAGCCATGCGGGCGACCAATCCTTCCTCCACATCTTCGTCCGACAAGCGGCTGACTTTGACCAATTGGCAGCGGCTGATAATGGTCGGCAAAATCAACTCCTGGTTTTGCGCCACCAGCACGAACAAGGTGTCGTCGGGCGGCTCCTCGATGAGTTTGAGCAGGCGGTTGCCTTCTTTTTGAAGGTATTCCGGCAGCCACATCACCAGGATTTTGCAGCGACCCTCGAAGGTTTTCAGGCTGAGTTTGCGGATGATGCTTACGCATTCCTCTTTGTTGATGTTGCCCTGCTTGTTTTCTGCGCCGATGCGCTGGAGCCATTGATTGGCGTCGAGGTAGGGGTTTTCTTCCATCGCCTTGCGCCAGTCGGGCAGGTGGGTGTCGCTGGTGACGTTTGCGCCGACGGTCGGGAAGGAAAAATGCAGGTCGGGATGCACCAGTTTGG
This sequence comes from uncultured Saprospiraceae bacterium, assembly GCA_964533005.1. GTDB lineage: Bacteria > Bacteroidota > Bacteroidia > Chitinophagales > Saprospiraceae > UBA6168. The sequence continues at coordinate 4,176 of CAZHLB010000342.1, read as the reverse complement.
CGGCTTTCGAGCAGTTACTGCACTTGCCGCAGGCTTCGCCGTCCACCCTGTTTTCACAAAGAACGTACTGCGCAAACGCAATCGCCAATGCCAAGTCGCCGCTGCCCGGTGCGCCCAGCAACAGCAAGGCGTGAGGCATACGGTCGCCATCCACGAGCTTGCGCAAGTGGTTTTTGGCGGGAACTTGACCGATGACGTTTTGGAAAAGCATGGCTGCTTTGGTGAAAATTCTGGCAAAAGCTGACAGGTGGAAAACCTCTTTTTGAGAGATAAAAAATGAAATTTTTTATCTCTCAAAAAGCTGTTTTCGAGGTGTCACCTTTAAGGTTTACTCAACCATTCCAATACTTTTTCATCCAAAGGAGAAGCATCAGGCGGCAGGCAGTGGACGAGGCGTCCGCTCTCGTCGAGGAGGTATTTTTGAAAATTCCAGGTCACCTGGCTATCGAGGACGCCGTTTTCAGATTTTTGCGTCAGCCAGCGGTAAACCGGGTGGGTACGGATGTCAATTTTTGCCGCCAGGGGAAAACTGACCCCGTAGCGGCGGCTGCAAAAAGCTTGAATATCGCTGTTCGAGCCTGGCTCTTGCCCACCAAAATTGTTGGCGGGGAAGCCGATGATGACGAATTTATCCCCAAACTCCTCGTACAATTCTTGCAACTGCTGGTATTGCGGCGTCAAACCGCATTCGGAAGCAACATTGACCACCATGATTTTTTTGCCTGCAAAAGCGGCAAAGTCAATCTCCTCGCCTTCGATTCCTTCTACTTTGAATGAATGTAGGGTGTTCATTTTTTCATCTGGTTGAAATAGTTGAACGAGGTCAAAGG
>CAZHLB010000342.1:0-3336 GCA_964533005.1 uncultured Saprospiraceae bacterium | reverse complement strand
TTATTCTGTTTGGGGTTTTTTAGTTTTTTAAAAAAAAACCCAAAAAACCCCCCCGAAACCTTCTAAACCTTATCCAATTCGTAGGCAATTTTCAGCCAATCCTTCACTTCCTGATTGATGTCTTCTATCGATTGAATCACGAAACGGTGGGTGATGCGGTCGTCTTTTTGCAAGCCGCCAGTGCTGAGCAGGCGCTCCGGCATGGGCTGGTCGCAGCCTTTCAGCGCCAAGCCGAAGTCAATGCGGGTGAGGGTGGTGGGCTTGATTTGTGCAAAAACGTGTTTGCGGTAGAGCGGAACGATGGTCTGGCACGGGCAGATTTTCACGTCGTCGCCGAGCGATTGGGCGAGCTTCGTCAAGGCGTCGTGAAGGGGGCGCAGGTGCGCTTTTTTGCCTTCGTACATTTTTTCCACGTAGCCGACAGCATCGTTGAGATAGACTTCCGGGTCGGAAACATCCATTGCCTTGCCAACCGAGCGGTGGGCGATGAGCCAGGAAGTTTCGCCGCCCAAGTTGGCTTCTGTTTTCAGCCAATTTTGGCGCACGATTTCGTCGCCGGGGACTTGGGCGTCGAGCAAAGCCGTCCATTCTTCGAGGGATTTGCCGGTGGTTTTGGGCAGGTTGCGAAGGATAGCGTCGGAGCGGGAGATGCTGGGATGGACGGAATACAGGCTTCTTTCATTCATGGATTTCATTTTTTCTCGGAAAGTTTCCATTCAAGTTTCCCAATCAAATCCTCCAAATACTTCTCAAACTCCTTCAATTTCTCCGGCGCCTCGTGCGTGTCCGTCACCTGTTTTTCCATGTCGCCGACCCGCAGGTAAATCTTCGTGCTGGGCAAGTCCGCAATCTTCCTGTCGCCGGTGGGATACTCGTTGTAAAAGTCAAAAAAGTGCACCTCATCCGCCTTTTCTCGAATGGCTCGCAGATCTTCGGGCTTCACTTGCGCTTCGTAATTGCCCATGCGTTCCACGTTCATCCTGCCGTACCAGGTCACTTTGCCATCTGAGAAAAATTTGACTTGATAAACCGGGCACCTGCCGAAGCAGGCGGTTTTTTCGTAGCCGACGACTTGGAAGGCATCCGCTTTGGCAGGTTCGGAAGTGTCGCTTTTAGTGGGCTGAGAAGTGGTTGGTTGCGCATCGCCTACCTTGCGACAGCAAGCGGCAAAGCAAAACGTGGCGGCGAGGAAAAGGAGAATGTTTTTCATGGCTGGAAAAAAGTTGAATTAGGATAAGGTGGGATGGGCAAGGATATTAAGGATTGAGACGCCGTCTCAATCCTTAATATCCTTGCCCATCCTACCTTATCCTAATTCAAAAAAGCCGCCTTGGACGATTTGAATTAGAACCCTACTTTTGAATCCAATTCCAGCCCAAGGCTCTGCAATAGTAGGGCAAGTTCCGATTTAGGAAAAGGTTTCGGCCGGTTTTGCCGACCGAAAAAAACACATAACCAGCACTCTGCATCCTCCTTCGGCAGGAGTGTTTTTGAAAACAATCGAAATTCTATGAAAAACTTCATCCAGGTCAATCCCGCTTTGACCATCGAAGATTTTGGCGAAGAAATCATCATCGTCAATCTTCAAACCGGCGCTTATTTTTCGCTCAAAGGAACTGCTGCGGCAGCCTGGCGGGCGATTGTTTCCTCTCCTTCCGACGACCCGCTTGCTGCTCTTTCCCTACAATTCACGCTGAACGAAGCCTCGCTCACTGAGCTGCGGCAACTGCTCCGACAGTTCAGCGACGATGAATTGGTCGCCCTTCCCGAACACGTTTTAAACAACATCACTCCAACTGCTCTTGCCACTCAGCCTGGAAAACCTGCGTTTTCCACGCCCGTCTATGAAAAGTTCACCAACATGCAGGACATCCTGCTGCTCGACCCCATTCACGACGTGAGCGAACTGGGCTGGCCCTATCGCAAATAACTTTTACCGCAAAGCTGCATGAATCAATTATTGAGAGGACTCTTCGCGGCAGCTCGTGAGCCATCTGCCACGTCTTTTTCTGCCTGCATCGGGAGCGACATCGTGCGTTTCCATTTTGCTTCGGCAGATTTGGCTGCCCGCCACGAGCCGCCATTCGGGCATTTTTCTGCCAACGGTCAGCCTGCCGATTTGGATGTTTTTTGCTTCACCCACCCGGCTGCGGTGGCTGGCTGGTTGCAACAGAATCACTTGAATACCACGCCACACAAGACTTTTCGCTTGCCGCCGGGCATTCAATATTGCTCGCAGGAAGACGGTTTGTTTTGGCTAAATCACACAGACAAGACCAGTTTTTTTTGGGGAAACTCTCCCGATGCTTTCGAGCCGTACCGCTCGAAGCCCTTTTCCCGCTTGCTTTATTGGCATTTTGAAAATAAAGGTTTCCGCTGGTGCCACGGCGCTTGCGTTGCGACGGAGACGGGTGCTGCGCTCATTCCAAACGTAGGCGGCGCAGGAAAATCAACGACGGCGGCGGCGGCATTGCTCAGTGGCATGGACTTCCTCGGCGACGACTATTTGCTCATCGAGCCGGAGCGGTCGCTGGTTTTTGGCATGTATTCCTCGCTGATGTTGTCGGAAGAAAGCATTCGTTTGCTGCGCCACTTCGAGCGGTCGAGGCAATTGGAGGGGAGTTTTTTGGGCAACAAAAACAAGTTCTGCCACTACCTGTACCCTGCTTTCGAGACTCAGTTGAAGGCAGTTGTTCCGCTGCAAATCATCCTCGTTCCCGAAATTGCCGATGGCGAAAACAGCCGCATCGAACCGGCGAGCAAGGAGGAAGCGATGCAAGCCTTCGTTTCGTCCGTGCAAACCGCCTGGCTTTTTGGCGGCGACCCGGCAAAAGCGTTGCGGGGATTTTATCAATTGACTCAAAAAACGCCCGTCGCCAAGCTGCTTATCGGGCGAGATTTGAAGCAAGTGGCAGAACTCATCAAAAGTCTTTTAGCCTGACATCGAGTGAAAAGCTGACAGGTGCGATTTGGCTGTTGAAGTTGAAAAATTTCAATTTTTCAACGTCAACATCCAAATCGCACCTGTCAGCTTTCGGATAAATCCTTGCGATTTTGCAAAGGATTTGAAGGGTAAGGTCATCATGAAAACACCTGTTCTATTCATCATTTTCAACCGCCCGACAGAAACGGCGAGGGCGCTCGACATCCTCCGGCAAGTGCGCCCGGAACGCTTGTACGTCGCTTCCGACGGCGCTCGCCCGCAAGTGGAAGGCGAAGCCGGGCGGGTGCGACAATGCCGTGATTTGATTGAACAGGTGGACTGGCGCTGCGAGGTGAAAAAGAACTACGCCAAGCACAACCTCAACTGCGGCATCCGTCCTGCCTCGGCAATGC
>CAZHLB010000341.1:0-7318 GCA_964533005.1 uncultured Saprospiraceae bacterium | reverse complement strand
TATCAAGCCTTTGATTTTCAAAAGGTTATTTTGCGGGTAGCACGTTCCCGAATGCCAGAATTGGTTATGGGCTTTGGCTGGTTACTGCCATCGCCCATCTCCGTTTTGCCATTTCAACAACTTGCTTGAGACATACTTTCGTGAACGTTCTTTCCAAAATAGCTTGAGACTGCCCGCAGTCCTCCGACCGCAAGCAATCTCAAACTATTTCTAACATTCAACTCATCTCGTAGCCTACATTTTCAGGAAGCGCAAAACGGTGTCTGCGCCTGGCACTTTCACGAAATAGACCCCTTCTTTCAGCTCGGAAACATCCAGCGTCCATTCGTTAAAGCCCAATTCCAGGGCAGTTTCATGGCTTTGCATTTGCCTGCCCAAGTGGTCGAAGACCACAATTTCCGTTGCCGGAATCTCCTCGTAACCAACGGCTTGCACTCGAATCGAAAGCGAAGCAGGCACCGGGAAAATGGCAGTTGCGACTGCTTGCCCTTTGCCAAACGCCATCAAATTATCCGGTTCGTTTCCGCCGCCGAATGGATTCGGCGAAATCGTCACCATAGCCTCGTCGTCCTCGTTCGCCGTGTTGTCGGTGTCGTTGCCGGGGGTGCTGGTCGGGTCGGTTTGGTCGGAGGTCAACACTTGGAAGAAGTTGTCCACCAGGTTGTTTTCCACCAGCGGGAACAGGGTCAGGTCGAGCCGAGCCGTGTCGCCGGAGGCGAGGAAGCCCACTTCCCAACGCTGGAAAAACAGGTTGTACTGTCCATCCGTCGTGAAATTGCTTGTGTGAACAAAACCTTGCGGCAAGCCTGCCCGAACGGTAATTCCAGCCGCAGCGTCAGGGCCCCGGTTCACTAAAATCAGGTGGTAAGTCACGTCTTTGTAAATGTCGAACAGGTTGTTTTCCACGCTGGCAAACAAGACGAGGTCAGCCGTCACGCCACCTTGCGGCGGTTGGGTGGGCCCAAAAACGGTGACTGCTGCTTCGTCGTCTTCGTTCGGCGTGTTGTCGGAGTCGTTGCCGGGGGTGCTGTCGAAATCGCTTTCATTTTGCGTCATCACCTGGGCGTAATTCACCACCTGCGCATCCTTCACCAACGGGAAAAGCACGAGGGTCAGCGTTGCCGATTCGCCGGCAGCCAGCGAGCCAACGTCCCAACGCTCGAAGAAAAGATTGTAACTGCCTTTGGAAGCCGAGTTGGAAGTATGCACGAAACCGGCGGGCAACCCTGCGTCAACGCTCACCCCGGTCGCCGTCGAAGCGCCTTTATTCGTCACCGTAATCGTGTAAGTCACGTCCACGTACTGCGTGTAATTCACCGGGTTGGCGGAAATGGTCAGCTCGAGGTCAACGCCCGGCGGTTGCACGACCAAGCCTGCAATGGCAGTAGATTTCACCGGCACCGACAAACCAATGAAGCCAATCGGCGTCGTGGCGCCTGTCGTTAGGTTGATGGAAAACAGCTCGTCGTTGGGGCTGCCCATGCGATTGACCGACAGAAAACCTTGATTTTGCTGCGTGGTCGGATTGTAAAAAATGTCGAAATCGAAAGACCGGTCTGCCGTGTCGAGCACGATGCCGAGCGAGCCAACCGTGTTCAAAGTGCCTGCATTCGGCGGGTCTTGCCGGGTCAGGACATTCAGATTTTGGTCAATATTGTACAGCGTCGTCGTGGTCGAACCGCTGAAACTATTGCTGTAAGCCACCGCCCCGATGTTCGCTGTTGCGCCAGCGTTCACGTCGCCTGCGGCAAAAGTGAGATTGGTGTCGGTGCCTGCGATTGCGCCGGTGATTGGGTCGAGGCGCAGGTTGACGCCGTTTGCGCCGGTGATGCGAATTCGGTCAACGGTCGGGTTGAAATCGAAGCCGATGGCGCCGAGGTTCAAGCCAATATTGACTGCCGCAGCGCCGATTGGCGTAGCGACAGCGGTATTCGGGTCGAGTTTATAGACCCTCGCATCGCCGGTCGTTTTGTTGTAGCCGAGGGCAAAAAGCTCCCCGGTCGCCGGCCGGAAATCCAAGCCGCAAATCACCTGCCCCGCTTCGACCCCGGTGATTGGAGTCAAGCTGCGAATCGTGCCGGGATTGTCCGAATCAACCGTAATCAATTCGTTGTTGGCGGTCACGCCGTAAACCAGCCGCCCGGTGACCGTCGTGGAAACAAAACGGTTGATTTCCACCGCCAAACTCTTGATGGGCACGCCCAAACCGATGGAGCCGATGGGCGTCAACTGCCCCGTAGTCAGGTTGATAGTGTACAGGGAGTCGAAGTTTTGCAAGCCGGGATTGCCCGTGAAAAACGCAATGTTCGCACGGGTCAGCGAGTCGAAAGTGATGTCGAAATCTGCCGAAAGGTCGGCGGCATTGATGTTGATGCCCGCTGTGCCGAGGGTGGTCAACGTGCCTGCGTTCGGCGGGTTTTGAATCACAAACATGTTCAGCACATCGTCGAAGCCAAACAAAGTGGTCGAACCTGCGCCGAGGAAGCTGTTGGAGTAACCCACCGCCGAAATGTTTGGCGTTGCGCCCTGATTCACGTCGCCCGTTGCGAAAGCAAGATTGGTGTCGGTAAATGCGATTGCGCCAGTCACCGGGTGAATGCGAAGGTTCATGCCGGTGCTGGTCGTAATTCGGATTCGGTCAACCATCGGGTTGAAGTCGAAGCCAATCCTGCCGACGTTCATGCCAATCATAAAATTGCTCGAACCGATGGGCGTCGCCACGCCGGTCGTGCGGTTTATCAAATAAATCCGAGCCTCGCCGGTGGCAGCATTGTAGCCAAGTCCGTACAATTCGCCGGTCGCCGGGCGGAAATCAATCATGCAAATCACCTGTCCCGTCAACATGCCGGAGAGGGCTGCAATAGTGCGAACGTTGCCCGGATTGTCCGAATCGAAAGTGACCAGATTGCCATTTGCGGTCAGCGCATACACCAATTTGCCAGTGACCGGAGAGGTCGAAGGTGCGCTGATAGAAGCGGCAATATGACTGAGCGGCATTCCACCGCCAATCAAACAAAGCGGCGTAGCGAAGCCGGTCGTGAGGTCAATGGAATACAAACTGTCGAAAGTCGAGGAGCCGGGATTGGCAACCAATAAAGCCCGGTTCGTTCGGGTCACCGGGTCGAAATAGATGTCGAAATCGCTCGACAAATCAGCAACGTTGAGGGTAATTCCCAAAGCGCCGATGGTGTTCAAAGTGCCTGCATTTGGCGGGTCTTGGGTGGTGAGGATGTTCATGATTGGGTCAAAATTGTACAAAGTAGTCCCAGAGGAAGCGATGTAGCTGTTGGAATAAGCCACCGACCCGACAGCGGGCGTGATGCCAAAATTTTCATCGCCTGCGGCAAAAGCTAAATTGGTATCCGTTGACACGAGAACGCCCGTGACCGGATGCACCCGGTAGTTGAAACCATTGGTTCCCGTGATGCGGATGCGGTCAACCGTCGGGTTAAAATCGAAACCGACTTGACCCAGATTCGCCGCCAACGTAAACGAACTTCCTACTTGCGTCGCCACGCCAGTCGTGACGTTCAACACGTAAAGCCGAGCCTCGCCGGAGGATTGGCTGTAAGCCAAAAGGTACAATTCCCCAGTGTTTGGGCGGAAATCCATCCCTGCGATTTCAAAGCCCGCCGCAATCCCCGTGATGTTCAGGCTGGAAATAATCGTGCAGGGGTCGGTTGCCTGAAAACTGACCAGTTTGTTTTGCGAAACGCCATAAATCAACTGCGCTTGCGAAGCGGCGGCAATTGCCAGCAGCAGCGCCAGGCTCAGGCAAATTTTTCGAAAAAAGGAAGCGATTGGTAAAGTTGAATGCTTAACCATCTTCAATCGGTTTGATGAAAAGGCTCAATCAGACAGGTGTTTTTCACTTTCATTGCCGTTGGAAAAAGCAAATAGCCAGTCCCCGGCACTGAAGCGAAGAACCGCCAGTCCGTCTTGACACCTTTCAGGTTTAAAAAATCAGTTTGGAAAAAACATTGGAACCTTTCGTCTTGCCCTCAGCGGCAATAGGCGTGGTAGTTATTCGGTCGAATTAGAATGGGTAAGCTGCCAGAAGTGGCTTGAAAAGTTTTGCAGTAAAAATGCCTGGGTCGGATTTTAAAACCCTGCAAAATAGCGTCAACAGATTGCTCAAAGTAGCGGCTGAGTTGGGTAGCCGCCGGGTTCAGTTGTCCCTTCTGAGATTTTACTATTACCGATTTGGGGGGCGAGATGTTCAAATGGGAATGCAATTCGTTGGGGTGCAAAGTTTGGGTTGAAACTATTGACCCGCATCCAAAAAATGAAGCCACGATTTTAAAAATACCCCCTATTTTGCCGCTACTTCCGCCTTTCGCCCTTGTCTTTCCGAACTTATCCAACTTCACTTTATCCAACCTTTCACCATGGCAAAATTTCAACTCAAAATTAATGGCAGCCAGCATTCGGTGGACGTGGACGCCGATACGCCGCTGCTCTGGGTACTGCGTGACGACCTCGAATTGTACGGTACCAAATATGGCTGCGGCATCGGCGAGTGCGGCGCTTGCACCATTCATTACAATGGAATGCCGATGCGGTCTTGCTCCATGACCGTCGCAGACGTCGGCGAGGCAGCCATCACCACCATCGAAGGTTTGTCCAAAAATGCAGACCATCCTGTGCAGCAAGCCTGGCGAGAGCATGACGTGCCGCAATGCGGCTTCTGCCAAGCCGGTCAAATCATGACGGCGGCGGCGCTGCTCGCCGACAACCCGCAGCCCACCGACGAGGAAATTGATGCGGCGATGTACAACAACATCTGCCGGTGCGCTACTTACAATAAAATCAAGGCGGCTATCAAGTCTGCCGCAGGCAAATAGTCTCATTGGAGAGCGGTGGTTTTTGGAACAAATTTTTGGGATGTTTCAACACGACTTTTTTTGAAACACATAGTCACATGAGTTCACATAGTTTTTTGAGTATCAGCAAACTATGTGAACTCATGTGACTATGTGTTGAAAAAAAAGCGTGTTGATACATCCCAAAATTTTTTCCAAAAACCACCGCTCTCCGAAGCCTTCTTTCACATGAAAATGATTTCAACTCCGCATACCCGTCGCTCCTTCCTCAAAGTCTCAGCAACTGCCGGGGGCGGCTTTCTGCTTGGTTTTCAGTGGTTTACCGCTGGCGCAAAACCTGACTTTTTTGAACCGGGAGCCGATTTCACGGAAATCAACGGCTACCTGAAAATTGCCAAAAACGGCATGGTCACCATTTTTTCGCCGAACCCGGAGGTCGGGCAAAACGTGAAAACGTCCATGCCGATGATTGTCGCCGAAGAATTGGGCGTGGCGTGGAAAGACGTCGTCGTCGAGCAAGCGCCGCTCAATACTGCCGTTTTCACGAGGCAGGTGGCAGGTGGCAGCCAATCCATCCGCCAAACCTGGGTGGCATTGCGAACCGCTGGCGCAACCGCTCGCCAAATGCTCGTCAACGCCGCCGCCGCAAATTGGGGCGTCGAGCCTTCGGAATGTTCGGCAGCGGAAGGCATCATCCGCCACCCCGGCGGCAAAACTGCCAGCTATGGCGACCTCGCCGAAGCCGCCGCCAAACTGGAAGTTCCGAAAGACGTCAAGCTGAAAGACCCCTCGGAATTCACCCTCATCGGCACGGATATTCGCAATGTGGACATGGAAGGCATCCTCACCGGCAAGCCGCTTTTTGGCATTGACCAGCGAATTCCGGGGATGCTTTACGCCGTTGCGTTGCGCCCGCCAGCCTTCGGTCAGAAGCTGAAATCCTTCGACGACACGGCAGCCAAGGCAGTGAATGGCGTGAAAAATGTCCTTCGTTTTGGCGACAAAATCGCCGTGCTCGCCACCTCCACCTGGGCTGCGATGAAAGGTCAAAAAGCAATTAAAGCGGAGTGGGAAGACCCGGCAGAATTGGAAAACACGGCTGCCCACGACGAAGCTATGCGCCGCCTGCTCGACACGCCAGCCGCCACGCCCAAGCGCAGCGACGGCGACGTGAAAGCCGCCTTTGCCGCCGCCGACCAGGTCATCGAGCGGGTGTACGAAGCGCCTTTTTTGCCGCACAATGCGATGGAGCCGCTCAATTTTTTCGCCCACGTCACGGCTGAAAAAATCGAATTGTCGGGACCCATTCAGACGCCGGAACGCAGTCGCAAGGAAGTGGCGGATTTGCTGAAAAGAAATGAAAGCGAAATCAGCATTGGATTGACCCGGCAGGGTGGGGGCTTCGGTCGCCGCCTGCGAGGCGACTTCGTGCTGGAAGCGGCGGAAATTTCCAGCCTTGCGCAAGCGCCCGTTCAACTCATTTACACACGGGAGGACGACATGTCCATTGGCATTTACCGCCCCGCCTGCAAGTACAAATTCCGGGCAGCCATCAAGGGCGGCAAGCTGACAGGCTATCACCTCACCGGCGCAGGCATTAACATGGACAATTCGACCCGGGAAAATTACTTCCCCGCAGGCGCCGTCGAAAACTACCTCGTCGAATCCCACCGCCTCGACAGCAAAGTGACCGTGGGTCCCTGGCGAGCGCCAGTGACCAATTTTCTCGCCTTCGCCGAGCAGAGTTTTCTGGATGAGGTGGCGCAAGCCATCGGAATGGATGCCGTGCAATTCCGCCTGGATTTATTCGAGCGGGCTAAAACCAACCCGGTCGGGAAGTTTGACTACGACGTGGACAAATTCGTGGGCGTGATAAAATTAGCGGCTGAAAAATCCAACTGGGGCAAGGCTCCCGCAGGCATCCACCAGGGTTTTGCGGCTTATTATTCGCACAATACCTACGTGGCGGAAACGGCGGAAGTGGCGCTGGAAGGTCGTGTTCCGAAGGTGAAAAAAGTCGTCTGTGCTGTGGATTGCGGCATCGTCATCAACCCGATTGCTGCCATCAACCAGGCGGAAGGCGGCGTGATTGACGGCATCGGTCATGCCATGTACGGCGAATTGACGATTGAAAAAGGGCAGGCGCAGCAGCGCAACTTCGACCAATTCCGTCTGATTAAAATGGGCGAGCAACCTGCAGTGGAAGTGCATTTTGTCAAAAATACGAACGACCCGACGGGGCTTGGCGAGCCGACCTTGCCGCCTGCCGGGGGCGCTGTCGCCAACGCCATTCATTCGGCGACGGGGCAGCGGTTGTACGTGCAGCCTTTTGTTAAGGCGATGAAAGGGCTTGGGTAAATCGAGGCAAAGGAAATTGTCTTACAAGTCGCTCTGCGTCGCTGGCGTGTCGCCTTTGTCATCCTCGAAGAGGAGCCGTCCACGTCTGATGTGCCGTCTGCAAGTCGCTTTTGTCATCCTCGAAGAGGAACCGTCCT
>CAZHLB010000340.1:0-7326 GCA_964533005.1 uncultured Saprospiraceae bacterium | reverse complement strand
GGTTTGGGTTTTGCCCGTAAAAAAATTTAAAATTTTTTTCTCCCAAAAACCCAAAAACCACCTGTCAGCTTTTCGCCATGAGCAAAGGTAGCTGCCATGCCTAAAACATTTATTCGGCAGTCACCGTGCGCCCCTCCCGGTCAAATTCCCGCCTCAATTCCAACATACTTTCATCAATCCACTGCCGGGCAGTTTGAATGATTTCATCTGCACTTTCGGAAACGATGGGCTGCCCGTAGCGAATTTTTACCCAGGTCGTTTTTTTGCCAAAACACCGCAAAAAGTGAGGGATGAATGTGTCGTCGCCAATCCAGGCGTCGCCCAAATCGGCATAATCCAGCGCCACCGGGACGATGGGAACGCCTTCTTTTACTGCCAGTCGAAAAGCGCCGGGTCGCAATTCCATCGTCGTCGGCAAAATATGGGTCGTGCCTTCGGGATAAACCAAAACCGGGTAACCCAACCGCAAAACTTCCCGCATCGCTTCCAGCGTCGCAGCCCGGCTGGTCTTGCTTTCCCGCTTTACGAACATCACTCCGCTCGCCTTTGCCCCGTAGCCGATGAGGGTCCACGCAGCCAGCTCCGCTTTTGCCACCGGCACCACAGAAATATCTCGAAGCACAACCACCGGGTCGAGGTAGGAGCGGTGATTTCCGACAAGGACGCAGACCCCGGTGGGCGGCGTGCCTTGCATTTCTACCTTCACGCCCAGCAAACGGAAGGTGCGCCAGACCCATTTTTTGCGAACTCCCAATGCCCAGGGCAAGTCAAATCCCTTGAACAAAGGACGGATGGCAAGCGGCGCCACCTGTCGTATCAGGTTGAAGATGAGACCAATGCCTCGAAGAATTGCCCGGAGTCGTTTCATGGCGCAATGATAATTGAATGGTTGAATGGCTATATGGCTGAATGGCTGGGTGTCCAGCCATTCAGCCATTTAACCATTTAGCCATTCAACCATTCAACCCACCTCTTTTCTCAAGGCCTCAATCATCGCCATCGGCACATCCTTCAAATCCAAAATGATGAACCCATCCAGCACGTCCGAAAAATTCGGGTCAACATTGAAGCTGATGAACCGGGCATTCAATTTCAAATATTGCCGCACCAGCACCGGGATGCGAATATGTTCCGGTTCGATGTCTTCGATGAGGTTGTCCAGCGACTGCAATTCGTCGTCGAGGTTTTCGGTGAGCATCTCCACGTCTACCTTGTCAATGCTCGCTTTGAAAGGTTTGCGAGGCTTGAGAAATTGCGCAAGCTGGTGGTTAAAAAAATGCTTTTCAATGAATGCCACGATGAGGCTGCGGCTGAGGCTTGAATAATATTTGCTGATGCTGACGGGCCCATAGAGGTAGCGGTACTGCGGGTTTTTGAGCAAAAAATAAAGGATGCCTTTCCAGAGCAGGAACAGCGGCAGCCGCTTTTTTTGATAATCCGGCACGATGTACGACCTGCCCAATTCCACCGCTTGCTGCATCGTCGGGTAAAATCCTTCCTTGATTTTGAACATGGCGCTGATGTAAAAACCTTCCGCCCCGTAGCGCATAAAAATCTCGTCGCCCAAGCCCATGCGGTAGCCGCCTGCGATTTTTTTCGCCTCCCTGTCCCAGAGGATGAGTTGGCGATAATACAGGTCGTATTCATCGAGGTCGAAGGCTTTGCCGGTGCCTTCGCCGACTGTTCGGAAGGTCATTTCCCGCAGCCTGCCAATCTCTTTCAGGGTATTCGGGATGTCCTTTGCCTCGACTACGAAGATGTCGAATTCGCCTTGCGAGGCAATGAGCCGGTCAAAAGTCAAGGCAGCGATTTCTTTCTCAATCAACTGACTTTCAATCGGTTCAATAATCGGCTCCGGCTGCTCCTCCGGCTGGAAAAACTTTTTCAGGAACAAAAAAGGCTTCACCTCCAAGCCGCTGCCTAACGAAAAAATGCGGCTCTGAATGAAGCGGCGGAACTCCTTCGGGTCTTTGAATTTGGCTTGCTTGGCAACGGAAAACGGGCTGCCGATGCGCACGGTGACCGGGTACGGCTCTTTTCGGTTTTTGAAAATCAGGCGGCTGCCAATCGCCGGTCGGACAAATTCGGGGAACGGCGCTTTCAGGCGCACCGGCACGACGGGCATTTCCACCTTCATCACAGCTCGCATCACCTGGTTCAAGAATTGGTTGCGCACCGGCGTATCGAGCGCATTATCCGTGAAATGCAAAATCAGGCAGGCAGCCACGCCGTTGGTTTTTGCCTTGCTCAAGGCTTTGAAAAGTTGCTTGACATACTCCTCCGGCTGGAAAACGTTGAGGTTGATTTGGTGGTAAAAACTGGCAAATTCCTTCGAAATCGGCGGATGGTGGGTGATGATTTTGAACGGAACGCCTTGCTTTTCAAGCAAGTAAATCAAGGTCAGTTCGTCAATTTCTTCCAAAGCCTGGTTGGCGATGCAAAGGAAAGGCGGCTGTTTGGGCAGGTTTTTCAAGTCGTGCTCTGCCGTTTCTACTTGTATGTTTTTTTTCAAAATGGCTTGCTCGATGGATGTTGGGTTTGCTTGCATTTTCTGAATCGTTTGCGCCAAAGATAAAATCACGTGCCTGGGATTTGCCGCTATTTTCGCCGCTTCAAAATTCTGTCTGCATGAAAATTAAACTTTGGTTTACCTGCGCTTTGGCTTGTGCGACCCTGGTTTGCACTGCGCAAAATGGTGTGCTCGACGCCAGTTTTGAATTTCAAGCCTACCCAACTGGACTGATTCCTGGCATTCGCATCGAAGGTGGATTTGCAGAGCGACACGCCGCTCACCTACGCTTGGGTTACACTTGGATTCGCCACGGCGACGCCGGAAAACATGACGATGAGCGAGGCAAAGGCTTTGGTTTGACTTTGGGCTACCGCTATTTTTTCAAACCTGAAGGCTTCCGTGGCTTTTTCCTCGGCGCTCGCAATGACTTCTGGTTCAATGAAATAGATTGGAAAAACGACGTCGGACAGGCAGGCGAGACGAGTGGCACGACAGAAATCATCGTCGTTCAACCCACCGTCGAAGCGGGCTGGCTCTTTGTTTTTAACGAAAAATGGGTGCTTGCGCCAACGCTGGCTTTTGGCTACGAAGTGAACGTGAAAACGGAAGGCGAGCCGACCGGGGAGGGAATGATTATGCTGGCAGGATTGAGCTTGGGACGCAGATTTTGAAGCCGTTTTTTTTTGACACTGAATTCACTGATTTGACTGATTCTCACTGAAAATTAGTCAGTGAAAATCAGTCAAATCAGTGAATTCAGTGTCAAAGAACCGCCGCCACCGCCGTCACTTCCAGTTTCAACCCAAAATGCAGTGGCGCCACCGGAATCACCGCCCTCGCCGGGCGATGCTCGCCCAAAATGCGGATGTAGGTTTCATTGATTTTCCCCCAATCATTGATGTCGCTGATGAAAATCGTGACCGCCAGCAACCGGTCGAGGCTGCTGCCTGCGGCTTGCAGGATGGCTTCGATATTTTGGAAAACCAATTCGGTTTGCGCTTCGGCGGAGGCATCGGTCAGCTTGTTGCCGTCCTTGTCAATTGCTAATTGACCGGCGACATAAACGGTGCCGTTGTGAACGATGGCTTGCGAGTAATGCCCGCCGGGAGCGGGGGCATTGGGCGTGAGGATGGATTTGATTTCGGACATGAAAAAATTGATTATTCGCCTTTCAGCGCATAAGTAGTTCGGCTGAATAATTCGATTCAACTACTTAGCTTTTTTGCAGCAATTGCTGCATCCACTGTTTGTCTTCTTTGGAAAAAGCGGGAGGCGGTGGGGTCTGGCTGTAAGAAATTGAATCGTCATAAGCACTGTCTCCATAAACCTCCTCAAATACTTTTTGCAAATCGAGCGGCACGTCTGGGTCGGGATGTTTTAGTGGAACGGGTACGACTGGCAAAGTATCCCGCACACTAATTGCCCAGATTTCCGATGCGTTTTCATGCGCACGGAGCAAAGAAACAAGGTAGTGCGCCTGGGTGGCAGCGGGGTCTTTCAGTTGGCGTTTCCCACGCCGCAGCAAATCTATTTCAAGAAGGTGAGCGCCTTGGGCATGAATGACTCTTCTTTTTTCCTGATATGCTTCCATGCCGGAGTTTTTGTTAACTGGAGACAAAATTTCAATTGCCGTAATTAGTTGGTTTCCAGCCTTATCCTTGATTTCCACGTAGGGAATGCTCAACATCCTTGCCGTTAAGTCAGGCACAATAAAGGTGGGTGGCGTGAGGGGTGGTTTACTCGTTTTATATGCAACGGCTGCTTCCTCGACCCTGCCCGGTGGACGACGAGCAATTTCCACGTCCGGGTACATCAATCCGATTTCTGCTCCAGGCTCGGTGTCCTTGACCAAATACCTTTCGATACGGGCAAAATATTTCGGAGAGAGATATGGCACAAGGTGTCTTTTTATAACGTAAGCAAGGCTGTTGTGAAAGTCACGCCACTCGATGCTTTCCAGAAAAGGATCCATGCCTGGAAATGGAGATTTCATAGTTCTAAAGTTTTCACCAAAAGTAAATAGTCAGCCTCACAATTCCTTGACGTTCAAAATAAACCCCACCCGAAACACATTCTCGATGCTGATGCGTGGGTCGTTTTGCAGCATTTTCCGCAGCTTGGAAATGAACACGTCGAAGCTGCGACCGAGAAAATAATCCCGCTTGCCGTAGATTTTTTCCACCGCATCGTCCCGCCGCAGGATTTGGTTTTGGTGCTGGCAAAGTTGCCGCAGCACCTCGTTTTCCTTTTCCGTCAAGCGCCAGGTTTCTTTTTTCCAGGTCAATTCTTGCCTTGAATAATCAAAAAGATAGTCGCCGAGCGAGTAGCGTTCGCCGTTCGGTTGGGTCGCCGGCGCTGCCTGGCGGCGCAGCATCACGTTGATTCGGCAGAGCAATTCTTCCTCGTCAAAAGGCTTGGTCACGTAGTCTTCTGCGCCAAGTTCATAGCCTTTCAGCTTGTCTTCTTTGAGAGAGCGGGCGGTGAGAAACAAAAACGGAACCTGCGAATCTTGCGACCGAAGCTGCCGTGCGAGTGTGAAACCATCCATTTTAGGCATCATCACGTCGAGGATGCAGAGGTCGAAATTGCCCCGGTGGAAAGTTGTCAAACCGCTCTCGCCGTCCCGGCAAAGTTTGACTTCGAAGCCTTCGCCTTCGAGAAATTCAGTGAGCAAGAAGCCCATGCTGAGGTCGTCTTCGACGAGGAGTATTTTGTTTGAATGCTTCATTTTCAAAGGTTTAGAAGGTTTATGAGGTTTAAGAGGTTTAGAAAACTAAACCTCCTAAACCTCCTAAACCTCCTAAACCTTCTAAACTACCGGCAGCACCACCTCAAACCGGCTGCCTTTATTTTCACTGAAAGCCCGCACGTTCCCGTTGTGCAATTCAACCAGCCTTTTCACGTAAGCCAAGCCCAGCCCGAAGCCTTTTTGCTCGTGCAAATCGCCCTGCCCAGCCCGAAGCCTTTTTGCTCGTGCAAATCGCCCTGCCCGGCTCGTTGAAATTTTTCAAAAATGAGCTGGCACTGCCCGGCGGGAATGCCGATGCCGTTGTCCTGCACCTGGATTTGAATGCCTTTCGGATGCTCACTCGCTGAGATTTGGATGTCCGGTTTTTCGGCATTGTATTTCAAAGCGTTGTCGAGCAGGTTGCGAAAAACATTGCCGAGATGCAGGCGGTCGCCAAAGACTTCGAGGTTATCGGGTACGGCTTCCATTTTCACAACTGCTTGCCGCTCTTCGATTTGCATCGCCATTTCCTCATTCACCGATTGCAGCAATGCTTTCAAATTCAGCCGCTCTTTTTGCAAAGCATAGTCGCCGTTTTCCAGCCGGGCGAGGTGCAGCACCCGCTCAACCTGCGCCTGCAATTTTGAATTTTCCCGTTGGATGACTTGCAGCAAAGCGTTGTCTTTCAAATCCTTGTGTTTTTTCGAGAGCATGTTTGCCGCCAAGCCAACGTTGGTCAACGGCGTCCGAAATTCATGCGCCATGTTGTTGAAAAACTCCACGTTGGTTTCCAGCAGGCGTTTTTGTTTGTGCAGCGAGTAGTTTGCGATGAGCAAAACGAGGGCGGTGAACAGCAAAATCAGCACCGTTGCACCTACCATAAAATTCATTTTGCCAAGCACGAAAGACTCTTTGTCTGGAAAATTCAATTGCAAAAAAGCGGTGGAATCTGGCGTGTCGGCAGGCATGGCAACGGCACATTGGAAGGCATCATCCACTTTGTGTTCCGGCAACTTTTCAGGCGAAAGACTCAGTTCGTAAGGCAATTTAATCTGATAAAAATCAAGCGATTGGCGCAAGTCGGCATTGAAAGCCGAGTCGGCAGCAAGGTCGGCGGGCACGGCAAAATCAGCTTCCCCAGCCTGCGACGCCTGGCAAGTATTCGAGCAACCGTTTTGGCTGCAAAGCGCCCCGCCGCTGAAGTTTTCGACCGTCGAGCAAACCGCCATGCAGACCCGCTGGCTGAAAATTTCCTCCGACATCTGGCGGCTGTGATTCATCCACGTCAACTGGAAAACCACCAAGCCGAGAACTGCCAAAGTCGAGGCGATGAGTAATGCGGAGGTTCTTTTTGATTTCATGTTTTCTGCGTTTTCAAGCACAAATTAAGGCAGGAAACCCGCCCCAATTTCCAGAATAACAGGTGGGTAACAAGTGGCTAACACCTGGCTGACACCTCCTGCCAAGCACCTGCCATAGCTTTGCACCGACAATTTTTCATTCATCAACCACTAAAATTTTCAGACATGAAAAACGCATTGTTGACGCTGCTTTTCCTTTCCGGCTTGGCAGCAACCCAGTTGAACGCCCAGGCTTGTTGCACGCCTTGCCCGCCAGGCTGCTGCATTTTGTCCTGCGGTGAAAAAAGCAAATCCACTGCCGTAAACGAAAAAGCAGGCAAAACCGAAACGGCTGCCGCCACTTGCACCCCGGCGCAATTGGAGGCTTGCAAAAAGGCAAACGTATCGTGCGCCAAGCCGTCGAAAGGCGCTTCCGCCGCTGCTGTCGTCGCTCCTGCCGAATCGAAAAAAGGTGTCGGCGAAACGAAAAAAACGCCTGGTGTTCAACCTGTTGCGAAGCAGGTCGCCCTTCGGGAAGAATGACCCGGCAGGCACACTCGACTGAAAAAAGAGGTTGCTTCAAAGACTTTTGAGGCGACCTTTTTTCACGCCTGAAAAAATTTATCGTAAAAAAACGATGAAAAGTTTGACAGGCAAGAAATCAATCGCATTTTTGCGATAAATTTTGAATTAGGATGTTTAGGATTTGAAAGGATATTAAGGATTGGGACGGTCAGACGGGGAAT
>CAZHLB010000339.1:5341-7329 GCA_964533005.1 uncultured Saprospiraceae bacterium | reverse complement strand
TTCATGAAAATCAGCTTCTTCTGATTGTTCGTGGTACGGTTCGCTGGTGAACCCCTCCCGTTCTCGGCGCATTTTTTCCCGGCAATCCCGGCAGAGGAAGGGGCGGTTTTTGCGCACGTATTCCTCCGTCATTATTGGGTTTTCGCCAGTGTGAAGCGGCGACTTGCAGAAGAGTGGGCGCATGACGGGCGTCAAACGAATATCGTCCAAAATGTCCTCGAGCCAAATCACGTCGAAGTCACGCACGCCTTTTAAGTTTCTGCCTTCCATTAACTCGAAGGAGCAGCAATGATGGATACTGGCGATAGCGATGCGTTTGCCGAGTTGCCGCACTTTATTCAGCACCGGCACGAAATCCCGGTCGCCGCCGACCAAAATGGCGATGTCGTAAACGTAGGGTAGCGCCGCAAAATAGAGCATGGACGAGGCGAGGGCGATGTCCACACATTTTTCTTCCGGGTAAAATTCGTCGTCCTGGTGACGGTCTTTTTTTCGCAACCGCCTGCCCCGGTAATCCACCAAATAAACTTCCACGTCGTAGCCATAATCTTCCCGAAGCACGTCGTAAAAAATGCGTCTGCGGGTGACCATGTCCTGGTCTGCGTCTTGAAAATTGGTGGCGTTGGAGCCAAAAAGGAAGGTTCGGACAATGTCCGTGTTTGGGTCGTTCAGCTTCTCGCCGACTTTTTTTCCCAGTGCTTTCGGAAGTTTGCCGTAGTCAATTTGGAAATCTTCACCGAGGTTTTTCAGGCTGGAATACAGCCAGGTGCCATCAATGAAGACCATAATTTTTGCCATAAAATTTAAAAAAGCTGACAGGTGGAAAACAGGTTTTTGAGAGAAAAAAAATGAAATTTTTTTTCTCTCAAAAACCTGTTTTCCACCTATCAGCTTTGGGTGCTATTCAACGACGAGTTTCTGTTCCAGTTTCTTCCCGTCCTTTTCAAAGGCAATTGTGTAAGTGCCTTTCCGCAGGTAAAACTTGCCGTTTTTAGCTTTTTTGATTTTGATTTCCTTGTCTTCTGGTTTCTTCTTTTTATTCAATTGCTTTTCAAAAGCAGGCACGATAGCTTCTTCAATTTCGCCGTGATAAACCGGGTAATTCAAACCTTTCGTCACGTCTGTTTCCCAGGTTTTCAAAGTCAAATCATCTGACTTTACCGTGATTTTCAGTTTGCCGCCTGCCTTGACAAAAACCGGCAACTCGATGTCTGGTTCTGGAATTTCCTCTGCCCAGGCGTAGGTCGAACCGCCCCAATTGTTGCTGAACCTGACCTTTTTGACCTCAAAAGCAAACAGCGTTTTTTCCAAAACAGAGTCCACGAGTTGCTGCAAATGCTGAACGGGGGCAAGGTACAACGAGCGTCCATGTGTGCCCACCAAAAGCTCGTTTTCACGAGGATGCACGACCAAATCATGCACCGGTGCGGCAGGTAACTCCTTGTTCATCAACATAAAAGACTTTCCCCGGTCGAGGGAAACATACAAGGCGTGGTCAGTTCCGACGTAGAGCAGGTTAGGGTTTTTCGAGTCTTCTTTAACTACGTTGACAGGTTCGAACGGCAGGTCGAGTCCGAGGCGATTCCAGGTTGCGCCGTAGTCTTCGGAGACGTAGACGAAGGAACGAAAATCGTCCCACCGATAGCCGTTCAGCGAGACGTAAACCCTGCCGGGTTCGTGTTGCGAAGCTTGGATGCGGCTCATCCAAAGGTCTTCCGGCAAGCCGGTCGAGATATTTGTCCAGGTGACGCCGCCGTCTTTGCTCACGTGAACCAAGCCGTCGTCCGAGCCGGTATAAATCAAGCCGAACTTGAGCGGCGACTCATGAACGGCAGTCAAAGTACCGTACGGAACGTCGCCTTTTTTGCCGCCTTTGGTCAGGTCGGCGGAAATCACTTCCCAATCCTGACCCTGGTTGAACGAGCGGTGGAGCTTGTTCGAGCCGATGTATAAAATGTCTTGGTTGTGCTTCGAAAGCTGAATTGGCG
>CAZHLB010000339.1:0-5331 GCA_964533005.1 uncultured Saprospiraceae bacterium | reverse complement strand
AATTCCAGCGAAAAGCAGGTTCTCCAAGCACTCGCTGCGGGGTGATGCGGTCGGTTTTGTCAGCCTTCCTGTTGATGCGGTAATAATTTCCAAATTGAAAACCAGTGTACACGGTCGAGTTGTCCCTCGTGTCAACTGCCACCTGCATCCCGTCGCCGCCGAGGATGGATTTGTAAGGATACTCGCCGCTGCCATGCCAGCCGGTGCTTGGTTCGTAAGTGCTTGAACCGACCCAAACGCCGTTGTCCTGCAAGCCTCCGTAAACATTGTACGGCTCTGCTATGTCCACCGCCACGTAGTAAAATTGACCGACGGCGGGGCTGTTGCATTTCACCCAATTTTCGCCGTCATCGTAGCTGATGTTGACGCCGCCGTCGTTGCCGAGAACGAGGTGACCGGCTCGGCGGGGGTTGAGCCAAAGAGCATGATGGTCTCCATGCACGTTGTCTCCGTCAATGGATTTGAACGTCCTGCCAGCGTCTTTTGAAATCAAAATCGGGACTCCCCAGATGTAAATTTTATCGGGATCTTGCGGCGAAATGCGCACCTGTCCGAAGTAGTAACCGTAGGAATAATACAGGTCGTCGAGATAGCCGTCGTGCGTTTTTTGCCAGGATTTGCCGCCGTCAATCGAGCGGTAAACTTCTGCGCCGACGACGGGTGTATCGAACAAATTGGTATTGGCGTCTTCGAGATATTCCGCCAGGGCGGGGGGTTTTATTTTATCCGTTTTGACCATCTCGATGACCTTGTCTGCGCCGTATTTTTCCGGGAAGCGGTTGTCTTTCAGGAAGGTTTCAATGGCTTTTTTGTCCAATTTCAAAAACGCCTCCTTTGTCATGGCTCGCAGGTCGTCTTTTGTCAAGCCTTCTTTTTCCTCCTCTTTTTCCTTGGGTCGGCGGTTGTTGTTGTCTAAAATGGCGTACAAAACGGAGTCGCCGTTTTTGCGGGCAAGCGCCAAACCGATGCGCCCGACGCCTGTCCCGGTGGGAAAACCTGCGCCTTCGACGTTCAGCCTCGACCAGTTTTCGCCGCCGTCCGTGCTTTTGAAAATGCCGGAGCCTGCGCCCGATTCGGTGAATTCCCAAGCCCGGCGCTCCCGATGCCAGGTGGCTGCGTACAAAACGTTGGGGTTTACCGGGTCAATCACGAGGTCAGCAGCGCCGGTATTGCCGTCCACAAAAAGCACCCTGCGCCAGGTCGCCCCGCCGTCGGTGGTTTTGAAAACGCCTCGCTCTTGGTTGGGTGAATAGAGGTGACCGAGGGCGGCGACCCAAACGGTGTTCGGGTCGGTGGGGTGCAGCAAAATCCTGCCGATGTGGTGGCTCTCGCCCAAGCCCTTGTGCTGCCAGGTTTTTCCGCCGTCGTCGCTGCGGAAAATGCCCGTGCCGGAATAGCTGGAGCGGCTGGAATTGACCTCGCCCGTGCCGACCCAGATGACGTTTCGCTGCCAATCAACGGCAATGTCGCCAATAGTCAGCACCATTTCGTTGTCGAAAAGAGGCTTGAAAGACTGCCCGTTGTTCTCTGTTTTCCAAAGCCCGCCGCTGGCGTAAGCCACAAAAAAATGGCTGGGGTCTTGCTCCCAAACGTCGAGGTCAGCGACCCTGCCGCTGAAAACGGTGGGACCCAAGCTGCGGAAAGGCACGTTCGACACGAGCGACTTTTCGAGCAAGACTTTTCTTTGGTTGAAACTGGAAACCCGCTCAGTGGCGGGGGTGAAGGGCGGCTGCGTGAGTTGCGCAGGAAGGAGGAGCGGCAGGCAAAAAGCTGCCAGGGTAGAAAGAGTCCGAATCATAGTATCTGCTTTGTGTTTTGTGAAAAAATAGGTAGTTGCCAGGGAAAGTGTTGGGCGGCAAAAATAGCAGGGAAAATTATTCCGGCTTGGGCGGTTTTTGGAAGATGTCGTTGACGGAGATGACAAAATCGGGGAGGACAGGGGCGGCGGAGCACAGGTCTTCGCCTTTCATTACTTCACTGTATTTCAAGCCTTTGCCGGAAAAGACGTGGACTTCTTGAGTTTTCGGGTAAACCTGCCAGACGACTTCGACGCTTGCGTCCCGGTAGTTGTTCATTTTCAGATTCAGGTCATTAATCTGGTCACGAGTGGAAACGACTTCGACCAGGAAGCCAGGCACTTGGTTTTCGCCATAGGCGGTACGGGCAATTTGGTCGGGCGAGAAATAGGCAATGTCTGGGCGCCGGTGATTTTTCTGGAAAAAAGAATCTACCTCTGAGATAAGCCTTCCTTTCACCTTCTTTTCCAGTTTTAGCTGGTCGAACAACTCGAACAAATTGTCAAGGATAAAAACTTGTGTGTAGTCCATAGATTTGAATTTAACGACCTCACCGTTGAGCCATTCGTATTTGTAGCCGTCTTCACGGTTGAGATATTCTCTTTGAAATTCCTCCCAGGATATGCGTTTTTGCTTGCCGTTTGCGGCAGATTCTACTGGCTTGGCTTGTGCTGCGAGCGTTGACATGATTGATTGTTTTTGACAAAGATAACCTGAAAAACTTGCGGTGCGAAGCTTACTGTAAGTCGTATTCCTTGATTTTACGGTATAAAGTTCGTTCCGAAATGCCGAGGTCTTGCGCTGCCTCCTTCCGCCTGCTCCCATGCTTTTTCAAAGCCTTCGTGATGAGGTCTTTTTCCATTTCCATCATGTTCAGGTTTTCCTCGACCACTTCGGCTTTGTCGAAGTGTTTGCCATGTTCGATGAGCATGGGCTTATTCGCATCGGGCATTTCGCTGCGCATTGGCTCGGAAGGCATGGCGGTTCGGCTTTCAGCAAATCTTTCATGCGATACAGTTTCCCTGCTTGGGCTTGGAAAAGAAGGATGCACCGGGAATTTGACTGGCTCGAAAGAACGCATCGAGCCATTCTCCGGCATTCGCAAATCGTTCTGTTGAATCAGCTCGAAGACCAGGTTTTTCAGGTCGTTCAGGTCGTGTTTCATTTCAAAAAGGAACTTGAACAGGATTTCTCGCTCCTGAAAACTCTCTGCCGAAGGCTGCCCGTCGGCAATCATCGGAAGGTTGCGTTTGCCCATGTTGGGTTGAAAAGAGAGCAATTCGTCGGCGGTCAAGAGGCGGTTTTCGGAGAGGACGGAGACTTGTTCCGCCAGGTTTTTCAGCTCTCGGATGTTGCCGGGCCACCGGTAATTTTCGAGCAGAAACCTCGCCTGCTCGTCCAAGCGCACGGGCTCGATGCGGTAGCGTTCCGCCAAATCCTGGGCGAATTTTCGGAAAAGCAGGTAGATGTCTTCCCGCCTGTTCCTGAGCGCAGGCACTTTGATAGGCACGGTGTTCAGGCGATAAAAAAGGTCGTCCCGAAATTTGCCCTTGCGCACCCGCTCCTCCAGGTCAACATTGGTCGCTGCAATCACCCGCACGTCTGTCTTTTGCACTCTCGAAGAACCGACCCGGATGAACTCGCCGGATTCGAGAATGCGCAACAGGAAAGCCTGCGTGTCGGGCGGCATTTCGGAGATTTCATCGAGGAAAATAGTGCCGGTGTCCGCCGTCTCGAAATAGCCTTTTCGCTCGTTGAGCGCCCCGGTGAAAGCGCCTTTTTCATGCCCGAACAATTCGGAATTGATAGTTCCGGCAGGAATTGCTCCGCAGTTGACGGCGATGAACGGGTTGTGTTTTCGGGCACTGAGCGAGTGGATGATTTTGGAAAACGCTTCTTTGCCGACGCCACTTTCGCCGCTGATTAGCACGGAAAGGTCGGTCGGGGCGACCCGAATGGCAGTTTCGAGCGCCCGGTCGAGTTCGGAGGCGTTGCCAATGATGGCGAAGCGTTGCTTGATGGAGGTGAGGTTGGACATGGGTTTATGTGAGTGAGGGTTGCAAAATTCGGCAATCTTCAACAATGAATTGAAGCACTGCCAGCAATTGTTGAAGGTTAGCTATGCCGAAATCATCATAATTAAAGTGGACGATATCACCTTCTAATTTAAGAAATCGCCATTCTTTTCCATTGGTGGATGCGCCATAAAGTCTTTGAGTATCAATGCCAGAAGATTGGTTGAAAAGCTTTGCGCCAACCATTTGTGCAATGCATTGAGCGGTTCCGTATTCGAGGTCGTTTTTCTTTGCTTCAACAACCGTAAAAAGCGGCGCTTCCACATCTTCGTACAAAGTGCTCCAGGAAATCAGGAAATCGCATTCGCCATTCAAACCCATTGCCGGGTCAACGTTTAATTCCCTGCCGGAATAAACCGTGAGTTGATAATCGTTCCTCCTCGTCAGTTCAAGTAAAATGGGGTTGACCAATTTTTCAGACCGCTCTTTTTCACTGATTAGGTTCGTTTTGAGTGCGGTTTCCAAAGTTTCCTTGAGCCAGGATGTCGGTTCAATAGGCGCAAGGGCTGGGAAAAAGGAAGACCTTTGATGTTCAAGCTTGAACTGGTTTAGCGCATTGGACACCTTGTTGAAATTGCTGTATGCCATGATTTGAATTTTTAAGATTGAACCATTTCACCGATGAGCGTCGCACTCGTCGCCTCCCTGATTTTAACCCAAACATAATCCCCTGGTTTAAAACCATTTGCCTTCGGAAACACCACCATTTTATTCTGCGTATTTCTGCCTTTAAATTCCAATTCCGACTTCTTGGAATTGCCCTCGATAAGCACTTTAAATGTCTTCCCTATATCCGCTTTATTATGCCGGAACGACACCTGGTTTTGCAGGCGGACAATTTCATTCAGGCGGCGTTTTTTCACTTCCTCCGGCACGTCGTCGGCATATTTTCGAGCAGCCGTCGTGCCCGGTCGTTCAGAATAAGCGAACATGTACGACATGCTATAATTCGCAAATTCAATCATGCTCAAAGTATCGGCATGTTCCGCCTCCGTTTCCGAGCAAAAACCGGAAATAATATCGCTGCTAATGGCGCATTCCGGCAGGATGCGATAAATGGTTTGCACCCGCTCCTGGTACCACTCCCGGTCGTAGGTGCGGTTCATCAAATCGAGCACCCGGCTGTTGCCGCTTTGGACGGGCAGGTGGATGTATTTGCAGATATTTTCGTAGCGGGCAATCGTGTGCAACACCTCGTCGGTGATGTCTTTCGGGTGGCTGGTCGAGAAGCGGATGCGCAGGTCAGGATGCACCCTGGCGACCATTTCGAGGAGCTGCGCAAAATTGACAAGCTGCTCGTTTTCAGGGTTTTGCCACTTGAAACTATCCACATTTTGACCCAGCAAAGTCACTTCCCGGTAGCCCCGCTCGAACAAGTCCTCTGCCTCCGCTACGATGCTGAAAGGCTCCCGGCTGCGCTCCCTGCCACGAGTGAATGGCACGACACAAAACGAGCACAT
>CAZHLB010000338.1:0-7346 GCA_964533005.1 uncultured Saprospiraceae bacterium | reverse complement strand
TGACGTTCATGTCCCGCTCCAAAACCATGTCAAGCCCCCGCAAAGCAGCCTTCACACCTGCCGGGTCGCCGTCGTAAAGAATTTTGATGTTTGGCGTGAAGCGTTTGATGAGCGCAATCTGTCCCTCTGTCAGCGAGGTGCCCGAAGAAGCAACTACGTTTTCGATGCCTGCCTGGTGCAGCGAAATCACGTCGGTGTAGCCTTCCACGAGAATGCACTCGTCGAGCTGACGGATGGCTTTTTTGGCGAAGAAGGCTCCGTAGAGCGTCTTGTTTTTGACGTAAATATCCGTCTCCGGCGAGTTGATATATTTGGGAGCGTTGGCGTCTTTGACCAAAATCCGACCGGCAAAACCAACCGGCTTCCCCGACAGATTATGAATGGTGAACATGACCCGGTTGCGGAAAAAATCACGGTCGTACTGCGAGGTCAACCCCAGCTTTTTCAGCATTTCCAGCTTAAAACCTACCTGGGTCGCCTGCTTGGTGAAAACATCTTTGCCATCCGGCGCAAAGCCTAACCCGAACTTGCGAATGGTTTCTTCCCGGAAGCCCCGTTCCTTGAAATAGTTAAGCCCCACGCTCTTGCCGACGTCCGTGTTGAAAAGGTTATCCTGGAAAAATTGCCGTGCGTAGTCATTAATAATGTATAGGCTTTCTTCTGCCTGTTGTGCCGCCAGTGCTTCCGGCGAAGGTGTAATCTCCTCAATTTCAATGCGGTATTTGCGGGCGAGGTAGCGCAAAGCCTCTGGGTAGGTGAAGTGCTCATGCTCCATGATGAATTTCGCCGCATCGCCCGCCTTGCCACATCCGAAGCACTTGAAAATGTTTTTTGTAGGCGAAACCGTGAAGGAGGGCGTCTTCTCGTGATGAAAAGGGCAAAGCCCAATCATGTTAACTCCCCTGCGTCGTAGGTTGACAAAATCCTGGACGACATCCTCGATTTTTGCGGTCTCTAAAATTTCCTGGACAGTTTTTGAAGGAATCAATGGAATGAAGTTTTACCTTTGAAAAAATTTTGAGCGGAAACAAACAACGGGCAACTAAATTGGCTTTATTTGCGTTGTTGTTGCGAATTTAGCAGGGAAAAGCCCTGCAAACCAAAGTTAGAAAAAGATTGAGAATACACTCCGAAAGCCTACGAACTGGCTACACACAAAACTTGAAAAAAGGCTTAACTCAACCTGCCACACGAAAAAAGGGGGACTTACCAAGCTAAGGAATCAAATCTTACACGTATCCAAAACGGGCTTTTTGTTAAAAACAATAACATTTTTCACTGTGTGAACTTTTGACTTCTCACTTCTCTTATTTGCGTAAGTTCGATGAGCGAATTTTCGCTTGAGCAGTCAAAATGAAAAAACAAAAACTCATGGGGAAGCTTGCAAACACAATCTCCAACCCGCTCCGGGAAATTTCTAACCTGAACGGTCATTCCAAAAGATATAATTGGGTGTTCTCATAGTGTGTGGGCTGCCCCTCCCGAGAACTCGGGAGAGGGCAGTTTTTCCAAACTTCCGGTTCCTGGTTCCGGCAAGAAGACCTTGACAAATCAGGATGTTCTTAGAAAAAAGAAAACACGATGGCAAGCGATTCAAATGCAACGTTTTACCTGTCATCGTCAAGAATATTGGGTGTTCTCATAGTGTGTGGATCCAGCCCGAAACCTACTGGGGAGTAGGGCTGGTTTTTTTCTAAATCACCTGATATTCTATATCTCAATTCGTCAAAATAGTGGGTGTTCTAATAGTGTGTGGGACTACCCCGAAGCCTTCGGGTGGTAGGGGTAGTTTTTTTCCAACCTTGCAGGATAACCATGAAAATAATTAGCCAATAAATGGCTGCCGGGAACGATCGGCGGCAAGCAGTTACCAAGAGACCAAAGACTTGTTACAGATTGCTCTTAGTATGTCAGCTACCCCGATGCCAGTCCCCCCAAGGGAGTCGGGGTAGGCTTTTTAAAGGAAGGATTTCCAGGCTTCAGGCTCGTCCAAAAGGCAAAAATTCTGAAATCTGGAGTGAGAGCGTAAATTGCCTCGCAGTCTTCGTGACTGCGGGGCAGTTTCATTTTAGAGCGTGAGAAAGTGAGAGAGGTGAGAGGAGCGAGATGTCACTCCTCTCGCCTCTCTCACTTTCTCACGCTCTTACCTCACAATATGCAGCTTTCCGACTGGCAGCAAGCCGACAAAATCTTCAACTATAAAAATCACCGCATTTTTTACAGGGAAGAAGGCTCCGGTGAAACACTCCTACTTCTTCACGGCTTCCCGACCGCTTCCTGGGACTGGCATAAAATCTGGCAACCATTAGCCCGGCAGTTCCACCTGCTTGCGCCAGACATGATTGGTTTTGGTTTTTCTGCTAAACCTCGCCAATACACTTATTCCATCTTCGACCAAGCCGACCTTTTTGAAGTGATGACGGAAAAAATGGGCATCCGTCAGGCGCATTTGCTGGCGCATGATTATGGTGACACGGTGGCGCAAGAACTCCTTGCCCGGTGGCTCGACCGGCAGGGAAATTATATCCAAGGGCTTGAAATCCAATCCATTACCTTGCTCAATGGCGGCATCTTCTCAGAAATGCACCGCCCCCGGTTGATTCAAAAAATGCTGGCAAGCCCGGCAGGTAGCTTGCTTACGCCGCTTTTCGGGAAGGGGCAACTCAGGCGCACTTTCAGAGAAATTTTTGGCAAAAACAGCCAGCCTACCGAGGCTGAAATTGACCAATTCTGGCAACTCATCGAGCACAACAACGGCAAGGCTTTGCTCCCCCGGCTGATTGGTTACATGAATGAAAGAAGGAAAAACAGGGAGCGGTGGGTTGGCGCTTTGCAGCGGTCGCCGCTGCCGATTTGCCACATCAATGGCACTGACGACCCCATTTCCGGGCAGCATTCCGGCGAATATTTTCAAAAAATGGTTCCGCAGGCACGGGTGAATTTCCTCTCTGGCATTGGGCACTACCCCCAGGTTGAAGCACCGGATTTAACTTTGAAGCACCTTCTCGCTTTTTTGGAAAGTGATTGACCTCACCTGCCAAGCCCTGAATTCCTGATTACTTTTGGCACTTTACTTTCAAAATAAATCTGTTCATCTCGTGAAATCCATCTTCAAAAAAGGCACAAAATCTTACAGCATTTTCAACCTGAAATGCCCTCGCTGCCACGAAGGCGACTTGTTCGAGACGCCTACTTTTTCCTTCAAAAAATCTTTCGACATGCCGCAAAACTGCCCCGTTTGCGGGCAGAAATATTTCCTGGGGCCCGGTTTTTACTACGGCGCCATGTTCATTTCATACATCATCACCGGCTGGTTTTGCCTGATTTTCGTCGGGACGCTGATGCTTGTTTTTGACGTTGATTTGGATTGGGCTTTTGCCTTATTGGTGGTGGTAATTGCCATTTTATTCGTCTGGATTTTCCGGCTGGCGAGGGCGATTTGGATAAACTTCAATGTGAAATATAAGCCCCATAATGGTTGATAAGTTGATGGGGTTGATGGTGTTACATCAACCTTCATCAACCCTTATCAACCGACAAAACGATAGCCATGCAACTACACCTCCACGCAGCCGACTACGGCATCATTCTCCTCTATTTTTTATTCGTCATCGGCGTTGGCTGGCTGGTAAAGCGGAAGATAAAATCCAGCAACGACTACCTCTCCAGCAACCGCTCCATCCCGCTTTGGATTACAAGTCTGGCTTTCATTTCTGCCAATTTGGGGGCGCAGGAAGTCATTGGCATGGCAGCCTCCGGCGCTAAATATGGCATCATGACCAGCCATTTTTATTGGATTGGCGCAGTGCCTGCCATGGTTTTCCTGGGGCTGATGATGATGCCTTTTTACTACGGAAGCAAGGCGAGGTCAGTGCCGGAATACCTGAAACTTCGCTTTGACGAGAAGACCCGGAGCTTCAATGCCATCAGTTTTGCGGTGATGACGGTGTTTTCAAGCGGCATTTCGATGTTCGCTTTGGCGAGGTTGCTGGAACTGATTTTGGGTTGGGACTTCGATGTGTCCGTGCTGGTGACGGCAGGTATCGTAATGATTTATATTTTTCTCGGCGGACTAACGAGCGCCGTTTACAACGAGGTTTTGCAATTTTTCCTCATCGTTTTGGGTCTTGCGCCGGTCGTGGTGGTTGGTTTGATTGAGGTCGGCGGCTGGGATGGCATCGTTGCGAGGTTGCAACCGCAGATGACTTCCACCTGGAAATTTACAGGCAACGCCAGCGAAAATCCGCTGGGCATCGGCGCTGCGAGCCTCATTGCTGGCAGCCTTGCAAGCTCGTTTGGCTACTGGTGTACGGATTTCCTCGTAGTGCAGCGGGCGATGATTGCTCGCAATCTCGGCGATTCGCAAAAGACGCCCATCCTCGCTTCCTTCCCAAAAATGTTCATGCCGCTCATCGTGATTTTGCCGGGGTTGATTGTGATGACTTTGTCGCAAATCACTGGCGATTTCAGCCTGCCCGCTGCCGCCGACGGCTCGCCGGATTACAATATGGCACTGCCTGCACTCATCGCTCATTATTATCCCACGGGCTTGCTCGGCGTGGGTTTGGTGGCGCTGCTGGCTTCGTTCATGTCGGGCATGGCGGGCAACGTGACGGCTTTCAATTCGGTGTGGACGTACGACATTTACCAGGCGCATTTCAACAAAAACGCCTCCGACCGGCACTACCTCCGGTTTGGAAAATTCACAACGGTGGCGGGCATTTTGTTTTCCATCGGCGTGGCTTATCTGGCGGTTAGCTTCAACAATATCAACGACTTTTTGCAGGTGGTTTTCAGCTTCGTGAATGCGCCACTGTTCGCCACTTTTTTGCTCGGAATGTTTTGGAAACGAACGACTGGGCATGGCGCTTTTGCCGGTTTGCTCGCAGGGACTTTGGCGGCTGCGCTGGTGCATGGCTTGACGACGGCGGAAGGCAAAGGCGGCTGGCTGGGTTTGGAATTGCATGAATTTGGCTCTGGTTTGAGCTTGGCGTACAACCTTGCGTGGATTGGTTTTGCGGCGAATTTTGTCGTGACCATCCTGGTCAGTTTGGCAACGAAGCCGCAGCCGGAGGACGATTTGCGAGGGTTGGTTTATGGCTTGAAGGAGAAGGATTTGAAGGTTGAAACCGAGAAAAAATCAAAGTCCTTCTGGCTCTGGCGACCGCTGCCTTTGACTATTTTAGCGGTGCTGATTTGCCTGATTTTGAACCTCATTTTTGCATGATGATGGCTACAACCAGAGGTGACATCTTTCAAAAAGGTGTCACCTCTATTGCCCATCAAAAGCACTTTCTGAATGAAAAAACTCTACGACCTCCGCTTCATCATCGGCTTGTTTTTCTGCATCGTCGGCGCATCGCTGCTGCTGATTTCGTTTTTCATCGCCAGCGAAAAACCGATGGGAGACAGCCTCAACCGTTTTGCTGGCTCAATCATGTTACTCTTTGGAATGTTTATGCTTCTGCAACGCAGGTTTGACAAACATTTGGTTGACTAACCGGCGGGCATAGTTAATCGGCTGGGCATGGAAACAACGACCTTCACCGTCAAAGAAAAACAGGAAATTCTCAAACTTTTCGGCGTCCCGCCGGAGCAGTTGGATTTGGAAACCTTTCACAAAATCCACCGGGAATTGCGCTCTAAATTTCACCCTGACAATTTCGAACAGTTTGAAAATGAAGCCATTCGGGAAATGGCGACAGAGCGTTTTCAACATATCGAAGAACTTTCCTCAAAAATCGAAACCTGGCTCACGGGCGCTAAATTGTTTAAAACCCCGTCGGCTTCCAGCGAAGAAACATTCATGCGGGACGACGCCATTTTTGCCGGAAAGCGCATCAAAATTGAAATCCTGACCTCGGACAAGGACTTGAAATACCACTTGTTCGGCTCATTTTATCGTTGGTTGGAATACGGTGAAAGTTTCAAAATTCCAGGCACAAAAACCGCCCATCTCGTTGCGGACGAAAGCTACCAGGGCAGGCGCATCGGCTACCAGGAATCGGTCAGGCTGTACCTGACTTTTGGCGAGGATGACGCCATCGAAGACATCGTGGATTGGTTTTTTCCCAAAATCAGCGGCAGGGTAAATTCGCTTATCATTGCCGGAAATGGCGTCCGGGTCGAGCCATTCGAGATGATTCGAGCCATTCGCAAAGAATCATTTTTGCGGCTGGGCTCTGGCGTAGAAATATAAAATCATGAACCTCGGTTACAATGCTTTTGGCAGTCAAGACTGGATTAGACAATTGAAACCCAAAGGGTTTTTCATCAAAAGAAAATTGCCTGTCGGTGAAAATCAGAATTCGGTTGAAATTGAGCCTGGCTACGGAAAGCTGGTTTTGAAGTCCAAATTCCAGGTGGAGACTTCTGCAAAAAAAGCTCGGCAATATCCAAGGCAAAAAAGCTCCAACTCAAAAACGTTTCTTCTCATCTGGTCTGCAACAATAGCTGCTTCCACTTTTCTTGCTGACCTTCTTTTCGACATTTTTTAAACCGGAACTTACATGAAATCCAACTACAAAGCTCGTCCATACTTTCTCGCTGAAGCCACCTGGCAAATGGTGAAAGACACCAATTTCGAGGTAGCCATTCTCCCGTGGGGCGCAACTGAAGCACACAATTTTCACCTGCCTTACGCCACCGACAATTATCAAAATGAAGCCATCCTGGAAACTGCCGCCAAAATTGCCTGGGAGCAGGACGCAAAAGTGATTGTCCTGCCAAATATCCCCTTCGGCGTGCAGACCGGTCAACTCGACGTGAAGCTCTGCATGAATATACTGCCCAGCACGCAATTGGTCATTTTGAAAGACCTCTGCGACGCACTCGTGCGGGCAGGCATTCCTAAACTGGTGATTTTCAACGGGCACGGCGGCAATGATTTCAAAAACATGGTGCGGGAGCTTTCCTTTTTTTACCCGCAATTGTTCACCTGCGTTTTGAACTGGTTTAAAGTCGAACCGGGCGCAGGTTATTTTCAAAACAAAGGCGACCATGCCGACGAAATGGAAACGAGCGTGATGCTTCATGCCTACCCGAATTTGGTGGCAGACCTCTCCGAAGCTGGCGATGGCTACACCAAACAATTTCGTTTTCGAGCAATGAAAGAAGGTTGGGTCTCCGCCCAGCGCCAGTGGACGCAGGTTACCGAGGACACCGGTTCAGGCAATCCTCACTTGGCGACAGCGGAGAAAGGGAAGCGTTATTTTGAAGCGGTGGTGGCGAAGGTGAGTGAGTTCTTGATTGAATTGGCGAAGACGCCGGTGGAGGAGTTTTACCAAAAGTGATTGTAGCCGCCAAACTTGTTTGGCTGGCTGAAAAGAGCCAGCCAAACAAGTTTG
>CAZHLB010000337.1:0-7370 GCA_964533005.1 uncultured Saprospiraceae bacterium | reverse complement strand
ATTAAGGATTGGGACGCCGTCCCAATCCTTAATATCCTTGTCCATCCGACACATCCTAATTCAAAAAAAAGAGGCTGTCTCACCTTTGAGACAGCCTCTCGTTTTTGTAAGAACCCCTTGAGAATGCGTCGTTTAGTTGTAATCGGTAGACCCTGCAGCGCATTCCTGCCGAGCCGTAATGCGGTTTTGGAATAGCCTTTCCAGAAAATTTTCTTCGATGCCTTTTGCGCCGAAGAAGTGTCTCATGAAAAAAGAAAACTTTATCGTAACCCCGTGAAATACAGGTAAATGTTGCAAAAAAGTCGTGCACGCAGCACGACTAACAAATTATAATCTCATGAAAAAAAACGACAGTTTGAATTTTCAACCTTTCTCCTCCTTGCTTGCCCGCACCGGCAACTTTTTGCCGGAACTCATTGCCTCTGGGTTGAAAAGTTCCCCCCAAAATTCGGGGGGAACTTCGAGCGAAAATCGGTAGTGGGATAAAAAAATTACATAGTGTGCGAGCGAAATCGGTTGGGACGAATCGGTTTTTGGAAGCGATTATTGAAAAAGAACGGTAATCGGTAGAAAGAAAAAAATCGGTTTGGGACACTTGGTTTTGGAAATGTAATCGGATAAAAATCGGTCTTGGAATATCTTATCGCACTATAATTTTTCCCGTATCGAGCAGCCAGCCGTCGCCTTCCAAACGGTAGGCAAACGTGCCAGCCGGAAGGTCTTTGCGAGGCAGGCGCAAGCGGTTTCCGGCAGACTTTTCTTGCCGCACCAACTTGCCGCTCATATCAAAAACACTGATTGTCAAAGAATTGAATTGTTTTCCCTGGGTTTCAAATTCGATGGCAGATGCAAACGGATTTGGGAACGCTTTCACTTTGACGCCTGGGAAAATCGGCTCCTCGTTGTCGGAGGTGAGGATGAAATCTTTGATGTCATTGCCCTCCACGACGTGGGTGTAAGTTGCCGTTTGCCTGGGTTCATCGAAGCCAAGAAAAACGGCGGCGCTATTCGGGATAGACGTGCCTGCGGGGTTATCGAGTATTTGGGATACTTTGAATTGCACGAACCCTTGCGAGGCTGCGCCGCCGTTCGGAACGAGGTGAATGTTGTCAAGGGTGAATTTTATCACGCCATTGCTGTATGCCTCGAACTGGTAAGGATGGCTGCTTGCGCCCGCCGTCACCGTGCCGAGGTCGAGGCTTTCAGGCAGGGTGTCTCTGATGACGACCCTTTCAATGGTGTCCGTTCCAGCGTTCTGAAACAGGATGTGGTATTCGATGTCCGTGTTAGCTGGGATGAGATTTTGTCCGTTTTTCAGGTAGCCCTTGGGATAGCCTCTGAGTAGGATATAATCGGTGGAGTCTAAAGCTTCTTGAACGTCTATCGAAATGAACGGGTCGTTTTCGTCTTCCTGGAACATCGTCACGTTGCCGACCGAGTAGTTGCCGCCGTTCGAGCAGCCTTCCACTGCGATGGTGGGGTAGCTGTCGCCGGGGTGACCCGGGCTTTGCTCGGCGATGAGGCGGTAGGTTGCGCCATCTGCCTCGACGACGATGGTGGTGTCTTCGCCAACGTTGAGTTGGAAGGGTTGTTCCTGCGTCAGCATCACGTGGTCTTCAATCACGATGAAGCCTTGCGGTGCATTCATATCTCCCGCACCGTCGTTGCGGATGGTAAATCGAATGCTGTCAACATCGCAGTAGCCGTTCACATTCACTTCCGACATGTCCCAGGTTGGGGAAACCGGAAGGCAAAGCGAGTCGGGGAAAATATGTGCGCCGACCGTGTAAGCCTGATACGGCTGACCGTCGCAGGTGGAAGTTGCGGTGAAGTAAAAACTTCCACATTCGCCCAAAGCCAGTGTGTCATCGAACTCGAAAATGTACAAACTGTCAACGTTGCTGGAAACCGGAACCGAGGAACTGACCAGTTCCAAATCATTGTCCAGAATCAGGTGGATGCTGAAGCTGTCTGCGGCGGTCGTTCCCGAATTGCAGTAGCTGACGTTGTAGCCGATGTTGGTGCAGTTTTGCGCCACCGGCGACGAAACATCCACGTCGAGCAGCGAACAGGCGACCAGCGCATTCACCGGAAAATTCCTCGTGATGGTGTCGTAAGCGTGGGTGAACGTGATGTTCCAGCCTGCCACGCAAGATTCCCAGTACTCATTTTTGACCAGCAAGGTCACGTTGTAAGTGCCTGAGTCGAGCGTGATGTCGAAAAATCCGTTTGTGTCCGTCGTGCCAAAGAACGTATCGTTTGGGGAGGTTGCCTTGACAATCCAATCGTTCAAACCAGGTTCGCCTGGGTCGAGGTCGCATTGGTCGTCGTTGTCAATGATTACTTTTCCTTGAAGGTGGTTGGAGTAGATACTGCCTTGCGCTCCGGTTTTGGTCAGCACGGCGTCGTTGCCTACACCTGAAAGCAAATTGGAAGTGTAGCCTGCCGTGATAAATCCTCCGTCTATGGTTGGGGTGGTGACATGTCCTTCGTCAATGAACAACTCCCTGCCGTGATTGGTGAGCCAGAGCAAATTGCCATTGGCATCGGTGCTGGCAAGCAGCACGTTCGCACTGCCATTCACATCCGTACTGCCAGTCAAAACAAGGTCGCCATTGTTTTTTTCCAGCAAATCATAGCCCTTGTCTTCCAGCGAGTTGCCCAAGGTTTTTGTCCAAATCGTGTCGCCAGCCAGGGTCGCTTTCAGCAAAAAAGCGTCGAATTCCAGGATGCCTGCCAGAGCGACATTGCCATCGTTGAGCAACTCCAAATCATTTCCCTCATCCAATCCATCGAAGCCAAAGAACTTGTGCCATTGCTCGTTTCCGTCGAAATCCACTTTCAACAAGTAGATGTCGCTGGAAGCAGTGGCAGGATTTTCAACGCTGCCGGTCACCAAGTAACCGTCTGATATTTCAAGTGCAGCTTTGCCCGCATCGTCGCCTGCGCCGCCAAAAGTTTTGCTCCACTGTTGGTTTCCTTGCTCGTCAATTTTGACCAAGAAAATGTCGTTGCCGCCATTTCCGAAGCTTTCCGTGAAGCCAACCAGCAAGTAACCACCGGCATTTTCAGTGCGAATGATGCGGTGACCGCCATCGTGACCATTGATGCCTCCGTACTGCTTGCTCCACTGAAACTTCCCTTTCTTGTCAATTTTCACCAGGAAAACATCTGACTTGGAAGGCTGGGTATTTCTCATTGTCCCCAGCAAAAGGAAGCCTTTGTCCGCCGTTTCAATGATAGAATTGGCTTGCTGCGACCAGCCTTGACCATAGTAACCTTCCCAAATCCGGCTCCCGTCCACGTCAGTTCGGATGGCGAACATTTGCGAATTCGTGCCGGGGACGCCACCCTGGCTGTAGCCTGCCGCCACGAAGCCATGGTCTCTGGTCTGGATGACTGCCTGGAAATAATCATCGGCGCCGGTGCCGTAGTATTTTTCCCAGCCTTGCCCAAATACTTGAATGGTTGAAATCAGAAAACCCACCGCCAACAGCAGTGCCTTGGGCAAACTTTTTTGCCTCGGTGCGGCTATGACTTTCAACTCATTCATGGGCGATAGTTTCACGTATCTATTTGATGACGGTACAAAAGTGCGGCAGGGGTCTCCGGCAATCAAAGACAAAAAATGGCGTTTGTTGAAAAATTTTTCACCGGCAAAAAAGCCAAAACGGGCGCTAATTTTTCTGGAAAGCCTATTTTTAAAGGCATTTTTGCCGGACGGCATTTGCTGGTTTTGTTGAAATAAAAAAGCCATAACGCTCCAATTTTTACATGGAAAAAAGTCACCTGGTTCACATTCTGCTCACCTTCGACAAAAAAGAGCTTCGGGAACTGCGCAAATGGCTGCAATCCCCGGCGCACAATCTCCGGCAAGACGTGGTAAACCTCTTCGATTACCTCGTCGCCAACGACCATTTGCACTCAGAAAAGCACCTCATCAA
Source organism: uncultured Saprospiraceae bacterium (assembly GCA_964533005.1). Lineage (GTDB taxonomy): Bacteria > Bacteroidota > Bacteroidia > Chitinophagales > Saprospiraceae > UBA6168. The sequence continues at coordinate 3,426 of CAZHLB010000337.1, read as the reverse complement.
AGAGAAGGTTTTTGCTGCCGTTTACCCCGGAAGAACGTTCAGCGACGAGGAAATGCGGCAGGCGATGCACTTCCTGTTCAAGGCGGTGGAAAATTACCTGGCTCATGCGGAATTGCTCAAGGACGAGGTTCGCTCGAAAATCATTTTGGCGAAAGTTTACAGGCAGCGCCAGCTGCCGAAGCTGTTTCAAAAAACAATCGAGGAAGCACGGAAAACGCAGGCGCAGCAATCCTTCCGCAACCACCTGTTTTTTGAAAACGAGTACACCCTGCAATTCGAGCAGTACACCTACCTGAGCGGTTTGGGTCGCACCGTTCCGTTGAATTTGCAGGAAGTTTCAGATGCCAACGACGTGGCATTTTTAGCGAACAAGCTGCAATTGAGTTGCATCATGCTTTCCCACCAAGCCGTTTTTAAAACGGATTACAAAATGAACCTGCTGGATGATTTGTTGAAGCAGCTTGAAGCCAACCCTCAGTTTCTTGAAATTCCAGCCATTGCCATTTATTACCACCAGTTCCGAGCCATCACGCAACCTGAAAATGAGGCGCACTATGACAACTTGAAGGCGCATATCATGCAGCACGGCGACCTGTTTCCATCCCAGGAAATACGGGTGATTTATTTGCTCACGCTGAATTATTGCATCGGTCGAATCAATGCTGGGCAATCGGCTTTTTTGAAAGAAAGCCTCGACCTGTACAAGAAAGGACTGGAAATCAATATTTTCCTGGAAAACGGGGTGCTTTCCCGCTTCACTTTCGGCAACATTGTCAGCATCGCCCTGAGCCTGAAAGAATTCGGCTGGGTGGAAAATTTCATTCAAAAATACAGCGCCGACCTCGAGGAAAAGCACCGGGAGGCGCTCGTGCATTTCAACCTCGCCCGCCTGGATTTTGAGAAAAAAGACTACAAAACCGCCATGCGCCAATTCGCTCAATTAGACTACGACGACTTCCTTTTGAACCTGAGCGCCAAAACCATGCTCCTCAAAATGTACTACGAACTCGACGAGTTCAACGCCCTCGACTCCCTGCTCGGCTCGATGCGCACCTATCTCCAGCGCAAAAAAGTCATGGGCTACCACAAGTCCAACTACAAAAACATCCTCCACTTTACCAAAAAATTGCTGCGCACCACTGCCTACGGCAAGGAGCAAAAAGAAAAACTCCGCCACGAAATCGAAGCGGCGAACCCGCTGACGGAGCGGCGGTGGTTGCTGGAGCAGCTGGATAAACTTTGACTTTGGCTGCCACTTTCCAGGATTATCGGAGAATTCTGGATTCAGATTCCAGAATTATCCGATAATTCTGGAATCTGAATCCAAAATTCTCTGGCATCATGCTCGAAGCCCACCTGCTTTTCAATTCTGAATTTCATTTTTGCCGCCCATTTCATCATTCATAGTTCAAGTAAATGAGCCGCAGAAACAAGCTTTTCAAATTCGCCCAAATCCTCTCCTTCCCCAACGTCTATGAAAATTACAATGCCGACGAACCTCGCCTGCTCGGTGAAAACGGCGTCGAAGTTGACCTGAAAGGCAAGTGGGCATCGCAGCATTTCAAAAACGACCACCCGCTCACTCTCGAACTTGCCTGCGGCAAAGGCGAGTACACCGTCGGTTTGGCGCAGCGTTTTCCCGAAAGAAACTTCATCGGCGTGGACGTGAAAGGTGCCCGTATCTGGCGAGGCGCAAAAACGGCGCTCGAAGCGGGCGTCCCGAATGCCGCTTTCCTGCGCACTCGCATCGAACAGCTTGCTTTGTTTTTTGAAAAAGACGAGGTGAGCGAAATCTGGATAACCTTTCCCGACCCTTTCCTTGCAAACACCAAAGCCAACCGGCGGCTGACTTCGCCGCCATTTCTCACTGAATATCAAAAGGTTCTGAAACCCGGCGGCTTGTTTCACCTGAAAACCGACGACGAAACGCTCTACCAATTCACCCTCGAAGTGCTGGGAAAACAAAAAGAATATGCCTTGCTCTCCCACGACGACGACATCTACGCCAAGCCGCTGCCGATGGAGGAACTGGAAATCAAGACCTTCTACGAAAAGCAGCACCTGGCAGAAAAGAAGACCATCAAGTACGTCCGCTTCCGCCTCGAACTTTGATTTGGCGGCTTGCGTTGACTTTTTACCTTCGCCACGCTATCAAGCAATTGTAATCCTTTGATTTCTCAGGAGCCGGTTTTTTGGTCCCATAGCTCAGTTGGTTAGAGCACGTGACTCATAATCATGGGGTCCCAGGTTCAAGCCCTGGTGGGACCACCCCAAGAAAAAAGCCCTTCGCAATGCCGTTGCGAGGGGCTTTCTGTTTTCTGAACATGAGTCAGGCAAAATTCATCTTCATCATTCCACCTTTTTCTGCCTTTGCTTCCGGTGGAAATGTCTTCAACGAGCGGCTCACAAATGCCTTGGAAAAAGCAGGAATTGAGGTTGAAAGGGTTGATTTTCAACAGCTTGACCAAATCGCTACTCATTCAACAGACCGAATAGCCATTCTCGACAGCCTCTTTTTAGACAAGTTGAATGCCTCTCCGGATGCCCTTTCTGCTTTTTCAAAAAAATACCTCCTCGTCCATTTCTTGCCGAGGATGTTTCCGCCAGACAAAGAAAAATTTGAGCGGCAGGAGCGTCCTCTGCTGGAATTGTTTGACGGCTTGGTGGTCACGAGCGAGTTTTCAAAAAACTACTTCCTGGAAAAAGGGCTACAAAAATCAATCGTTGTCGTGCCGCCCGCCTGCGAAATGTCGGCAGCGGTTTTACCGAGCGGCTCGCTTCGAGCGAGCCGCTCGGTTCATTGCCTTTTGGTCGCAAATTTGGTCGCCACGAAAGGCATCCTGCCTTTTTTTCAAGCCCTGGCAAAGGCAACCTGGCGTGGCGGCGAGCACCTCCAAATCACCCTCGCAGGTTCCGACAACATCGAACCGGACTACGCCGAGCATTGCAAACAATTCTGGAACAGCGACTTGTGGCTAAAAAATATCACCCGCTACGCAGGCATCCTCCCACATCAAGAACTGGCAAAACTTTACCCCTCGACAGACCTCTTCATTTCCACCTCCTTCTTTGAAACCTACGGCATGGCTTTGCAGGAAGCGAGGTTTTTTGGCTTACCAATCCTTGCCATCCGAGGCGGGAACGTGGCATTTCACGTGCAGGAAAATCAGAACGGTCGTTTGTTTTCCGACCCGGAAAACTTGGTGGCGTTTCTGGGTGAACTGGTTGAAAATGAGCAGCTTTTGAAAAAATTTCAACTTGCCGCCAGGCAATTGAAGCCAGTTGAAAATTATTCCTGGAAGGTTGCGGCGGCAATTTTTCTCAGGCACTGGGTAAAAAGGTGACACCTCGAAAACGGAAGTCCGGCGGAGAAAAAATTGGGATGTTTCATTTGTCGGTTGACAAAGAGGTTCTCCTAAAAGAGTG
>CAZHLB010000336.1:0-7378 GCA_964533005.1 uncultured Saprospiraceae bacterium | reverse complement strand
GATTTTTTTCAAAAATCACCCTGAAAACCGCCTCCCTTTTTTGTTTTTCATTTCCCAGTGGACTACTCCCAGCCTATTTCACCGGACTACCTCGCCACGAACGTTTGCCGCCACCAGGGCGTTTCTGCAAGACTTTTCCAAATAAAATCAAATTGCAAAACACCCGGCTTATGAAAAATGCATCGTTCAATCGTTGGCTCATTCCCATCTCCTTTGCCATAATTTACCTCGTTTGGGGTTCGACTTACCTGGCAAATTGGTACGCCATTCAAGACATTCCGCCGTTTTTGATGTCCGGCAGCCGCTTTTTGGTGGCGGGCATCTTGCTTTATTTTATCAGTCAACTGTTCGGCGTGAGCCGCCCCACGTTTTCGCAATGGAAAAATGCGACGTGGCTCGGCGTGCTGCTTTTGGCAATCGGCACGGGCGGCGTCGTGTGGGCGGAGCAGTACGTTCCGTCGGGCATTGCGGCATTGTTGATTGCGCTACAACCCTTGTTCATGGTGCTGTTGATGTGGAAAATGAGAGGCAAAAAACCGACCGTTGCCAGCATCGGCGGCACGTTGCTCGGCATGTTGGGCATGGCTTTTTTGGTGGGGCAAGCGCAGTTTACTTCCAGCCGGGAAATGATGATTGGCACGGGCGTTATCTTTTTCAGCATCCTCGCCTGGGGCTTCGCCATGATGATGGTCGCCAAAGTTGACCTGCCGGAAAACAAGCTGCAAAGCGCCGGAATGCAGATGATGGGCGGCGGTGCAGTGCTGTTGCTGGCGAGCCTGGCAATTGGCGAACCTGCTGATTTTCAATGGACTGAAATCACTGCCAGAGGCATTTGGTCATGGATTTACTTAGTCATTTTTGGCTCCATCGTCGCCTTTTCCGCCTTCACTTATTTGCTCATCAAATCCACTCCCGACAAGGTCGCCACCTCGAATTATGTGAACCCGGTGGTCGCCCTTTTCCTCGGCTGGTGGCTGAACAGTGAAGTGATTACCAGCCAATCCTTGCTGGCTGCCGCGCTGATGATTGCCGGTGTGGTTTTCATCAAAACTAAGTTCAGTTTTTCCAAAAAAGCCAGCTCGAAAAGCCAGCTAACCCCAGCGCCTGAGTCTTTGCCAATCGAGGAAAATGAAGCCACCAAAGAAATTCATTTCACCTCCCCCGAAGCCGTTCCTGCAACTGGCGTGATTGCCCGCACCTGGCATGGCATGACGCCCGCTGAAAAAGCTGGCGAGTACGTGGAGTGGGCAAAAAGAAAGGTTGTTCCCGCCTTCCAAAACATCCCCGGTCACCTGGGCATGACCCTTCACCGCCGCAACGACGGCGAGGTGGCACACCTGACGATGGTCTCGTACTGGCGGGATGTGGAGGCAATCAAAGTATTTGCCGGGGAAAATTATTCGAAGGCGAGGTACTACCCGGAGGAACGGAAGTGGTTGTTGGAGATGGAGGAGGAGGTAGAGCACCGGGAAGTAGGCGTGATTTGATTTTTCAAAAAATCAGGAAAAATGAAAAGGGTTGAGGCGGTGAAGCGTCTCAACCCTTTTCAATTAAAATAACGTGGGTTCGGAGGCTAATTTTTTGATATTCAGCCACGTACGGCGACTTAGGGGGATTAAATGATTGAAGATTAAATGATTACATGATTGTTGATGGAATGGACGATGGCAGGATGTTCGATGTCCCTGGACATCGAACATCCTGCCATCGTTCATTCCATCAACAATCATGTAATCATTTAATCTTCAATCATTTAATCAGTGCTGGGCACCCCGAACTCACATTAAAATACTATGGAGATTGAGGTCTCTTACTTCCCAAAACCATACGTCACCCCAATCAACGCAACCGCAGTGTGCATTTTGCTCGTGATTTCGCTACCGGGGACTTTGCCCAACGGGTTGTCCGCAGTGATAAGCATCGGGTTCATCATCTGCCCCGTCACCTCCGCATCCAACCCACGATGGTAGGTAAAATGGAAGCCGAGATTTTCATTCACCTGATACGTGAAGCCAGCCTGCACCGCATGCTCGATGACGGCAGGGGCGGCGGAAGAAAAGAACACATTGTCCTCCGTAATCGGGTTCGTGCTGAAAGTGTAGCCCAATCGAACTGGCAGTTTTTCAATCATTTTCAACTGCAAGCCTGCCGCTACCACATTCACGTTTTTCCAGCCAAAACCGGCGACTGCGCCTGTCGGGTAGCCATTTTCGCCAATGACCCAGCCGGTTTTTTCAAAGCCATCCGTCTTTTCATAGTTGATGAAGCGATAGTCCACCGCCAGGTCGAATTTTTCATGCGAAAAACCGACGCCTGCCGTGAGAATGGCTGGATAGTCGAGGTTGAAATTCGTGACCGGCGCAGCCGAGCCGTCGGCGTAAGTTCCCTCGATTTCAAGGTCTTTGAAAAACTGGGTGCTTTTGTACGCCACACCGAAATTCAGCCCCATTTCCGTTTCGTAAAAAATACCCGCCTGGAAGCCCATGCCCAGCGCCGAAGTTTTTTTGCCGAGCGGATACCCCTTTTCGCTGGGGGCGGCAATCGGAACAGGCTCGATGACCAGCGAAGAATAATTGAAAGTCGGGGCAAGCCCGATGGACAAGCCTTCCGTCACTTCGTAAGCCCCCGTCAAGTTCAATTGCATCAATTGATACTCCGAATTGAGGTGCCCGAAGCCGCCGAAATTTTGTGGGTAAAGCAGCGGGTTGGAGTTGTTCGGGTCGAAGCCTGCTTCGGTAGGCAGGTTCGTCGTTGCCGGGTAGTCCACGCCGAAGCCGCTGATACCAAAAGCGGAAACGCCGAAAGCGAATTTGCTGTCAGGTTTGGCGAAAACAGCACCCAGCGCCGGCAGCGGGGAAGCGCCCATTTCATCTTCCGTCGTACCTTGAATAGTCATCGTGCCGCCTTGCCCATCGGGCTGAACGACTTTTGCAAAAACCTCCGGGGCGGCGGTGAAATACGCCACGCTCAACGAAATTTCATTCCGGTTGAAAGTAGTAATGGAAGCAGGATTCCATTGCAACGCCCCGTTGACGTCGAGCGGAAGGGCAGTGCCTGCGCCCCCCATGGAGAAGTTGACAGCGCCGGCGCCTTGCAAAACGTGTCCCGTTTGGGCAAGGAGGGCTGCTGTTACTAAGGTAAACCATACAATCAGCAGGTTTTTCATAACTCCTAATTTTTTGCCTCCCAGCATGCCCGATGAGGAGCAAAAGCCGGGGAGCCTGTTTGAAAAATTTGTGATTTCGAATGCTTGCTCCGTCTGTTGGAGCGACCTTCAAAATGAGCAAAAACAGGCTTCCGGGACGGTGAGGAACATCACACTACCGTTGGGTTTTTTGCTTGAAAATCAATGACTTTTGACCATGATTTACTTCCTCGACCTCCTCGGCACGTTCGTCTTCGCCATCAGCGGCACGGCGACGGCTGCCGACAAAAAATTCGACCTTTTTGGCGCAGCCATCATCGCTTTGGTCACTGCCGTCGGCGGTGGGACGATTCGGGATTTGCTGATTGGTAATACGCCGGTCGGTTGGATGCGGGATTTGAACTACCTCGCCGCCATTGGGCTGGCAGTGCCGGTCACCTTTTTTTTCAAAACTGTTTTGTTGCGCATGCGCCGCACCTTGTTTTTGTTCGACGCCATCGGCATCGGGCTGTTCACTATTTTGGGCTTGCAAAAAACGTTGGCGGCAGGACTGTCGCCTGTCGTTGCGGTGCTGATGGGCACGGTGAGCGCAGTCTTTGGCGGCGTGGTGCGGGATATTCTTTGCAATGAAGTACCGCTGATTTTTCGGAAGGAGATTTATGCGACGGCTTGCATTGCCGGCGGTGTTTTATACTTCTTGCTTGATTGGCTTGGGCTGGAATACCACGTGAATGTGGCGGCGACGGTGGGGTTTATTATTTTGGTGCGAGTGCTGGCGGTGCGGTGGGGATGGGGATTGCCGGTGGTGAGGTGAAACTTTTGAAAAGAACGAGCAGAAAACGGTTCGTAAGCAGGGCTTCTGTTTTTACTATCTAATTTCACCCGCGCAAATTCTATTCAATAAAACAGCAATGATTGGATGAGTTGGCGTGAGTTTATTTCCAAAATATGATTCCAACCGGCAAACTGAAAATTCTCCGTGCTGACTATTTTGATGCCTACCGGCAGCAACTTCCCATTGATTTGAAAACTGCTTTCCCGGTCGTTCCCGAAGTCACTTTCACTGCCGACACTTTCGGTTTTTACACTTCCGTTTCCTCCGTTTACTCCTCGAAAATTGAAGGCGAGCCAATCGAATTGGATAGCTATCTCAAGCACAAGTTCCAAAAAGTGAAGTACGTGTCTGACTACACGAAAAAAACGGACGACCTTTTCAATGCTTATCAATTCGCTCAAAAGCACCCGCTCGATTTCAAAAACTTGCTCGAAGCCCATTCGCTGCTCACCAAAAATATTTTGTCAACTTCCGCACGAGGGCGCATCCGAACGCAGCCTGAGTTTATCTTAGACAATGAAGGTCGAATTGAATACGTCGCTGCGCCACCTGACATCGTCAAGCAGGAGACGAAGAAACTTTTCGCTGACATTCGCCTGCTGCTTAAAACAAACCTGAAAATCGAAGAAGTCTTCTATTTCGCTTCGATGATTCACCTTGTATTTTTGAAAATTCATCCGATGCAGGATGGCAACGGGCGCACTTCCCGGCTCTTAGAAAAATGGTTCCTGGCGGAAAAGCTGGGGGAAAATGCCTGGTTTATTCAATCGGAGCGTTTTTACTACCGGCATTTGGCGGATTATTATCGCAACGTTCACCTGGGGTTGGAATATGAAACAGTGAATTATGACAGGTGCTTGCCGTTGCTGCTTATGTTGCCAGCTTCTTTGATTCCGGCGAAATAGGTCGCTGCTTCCGCCAAGGTTTTGAGCAAGATTTTTCCATTTTCAGGGCAAACCAAATTAACTCCCCAATTCTTTCAGCCTCCGAATATGCGAACCAATAGCGTTTCTAAACGTAGGTTTTTCTTTGTAAGAAAAGCCATATTCAAGCGCAGTCCGTTCAACGATAGGAGCAATATGCCGGTAGTGAATATGGCAAATATGCGGGAACAAATGATGCTCTATTTGATAATTAAGCCCACCCGTGTACCAACTCAACAAATGGTTATTTCTGGCGAAATTGCAAGTGGTTTCCAGTTCATGCACCATCCATTCATTTTCAATACTGCCATCGGTTTTTTGCAAGGGTTGTTCAGCGCCTTCGACCACGTGCGCCAATTGGAAAATAGTGCTTAATATGAATCCTGTGATAAAATGCATGAGGAAAAAACCACCCAATACTTGCCAAATACTGAAACTGGTCAACAGGAGCGGCAAGCCAATAAAAACAAATAAATAGGTTGCTTTCATAACACACATCTTAGCCATTTCAAAAGCAGGGCTGCGGCGGTGCGCTCTCGTAATGCCATTTTTATTATAGGCTGCGAGTTGCCTGAAATCATTGCCCAGCTTTGACAAGGTTAATAAGCCGTACAGGAAAAAAGCATACAAATACTGGAACTTGTGCATTTTTTTAGCCGGCACATGCTGCGAAAGCCGAAGGGGTCCCCGGGAAGCAATATCTCCATCCAAACCATCAATGTTCGTATAGGTATGGTGAAAAACGTTGTGATAGATTTTCCAGTTAAAGACATTGCTGCCCAGTAAATACATATTGGCGCTCATCAAATCATTAACCCATTTTTTTCTGGAATAAGACCCATGTACGGCATCGTGCATGACACTCATGCCAACGCCCGCTTTGCCTAATGCAGCGATGAAAATCAATCCCAACGCAAGCCATCCATTTATGGGAAAAGCCAGCAACAATGCAAGGGGAAGAAAGTATGAACCGAGCATGACTGCTGATTTTAGCTTCATTTCCCAGTTGCCTTTGGGAGAAATCTTTTTGTCCTGGAAGTATTTGCCAACATTGTTGCGCAATGCTGCGACAAATTGAGACTGTGCCTCGGCAGTGCTCTTGAATTTGATATTTATCATGATGCTTACTTGTTTGGTCGTATTGACAGCATATAAAAGATTCGCAAAAGTTCAGAAAATAGCAGGTCTCGCTTCTTTAAGCAGCAGGCAATAGAAATCCCATTTTGGGCATCTACTTGCCGTAACCCAAAATGCGACGAAAACAATATTGATTAACGGGAAAATTTTAAGTCTCCAGCACGAAGGAAGGAAAATGTAAAACCTGTTTAGTTAATTAAATTGTCAGCGGTTGACTGTTTGAGCTATTCCGGCTAAAAACGTTTCTTTTGCCGTTAAGTTGTCAAAGGTAAATTACGGCAGGGCTTTATTTGAACAATTTCACGTTTAATACCACCCTGCTGGTTCAAGTTTCCTCGACCCAGCCAAAAAAACAAATCCCTCCTTTTCATTTTCCATAATTAAACCTTTACGCTGGTTGCAGTTTGCAACTGCAACCCAATATTATCAACGTCTTTGACGGGATGCCACTTCCTATCTTCCTACCTGAATTCCACCGGAACATACTGAAACCCTCCCGGCATCCAAGGCTCCAGCAAATCCACTTCCAGCAAGCACTTCTCATTGTTCTGCGTATAATTCCGGGCGCTGCTGTAAAGATAAGCCAAAGGGTCATCTACGATTCCAGCTCTGACCGGGTTGCGATGCACGTACTTCACTTTTTGCCAGATAACTTCCGGTGAATACAAAGAAATCGGATGGTTATCCTGTATCCAAAACTGAAATTCCCGATTGTTCGTGTTGTATTTCGCATGATACCGAAACATGTGTAGCAACCACTCCCGGCGAGATTCAGGCTCGTTCTATATGGCATGAATAATCGCTTTGGCAGTGAATTTCTTGAAATCCCCAAGAATGGCTGACAAATCTTGTGTGGCTTTCTGTTTGGCTTGCGCTATCAGGTGGACATGATTGCTCATAATAACGTAGGCGCAAACCATCAGTCCTTTTTCTTCCCGGCAATATTTCAGGCTTTCCAGCAGAATGTCCCGGTAGCGTTGGCGAGTGAAAACGTCAATCCACCCGACAACAGTCATTGTCAAATAATTCAATCCCTTTTGGTCTATGATACGGTGTCTTGCCATAGCGTTTTCTCTTTTGTTTCGGAAAGGCGAAAGGTAGCGTTTTTGTTGGACAGCTGTTGCTTGAAGGGGAATATGAAGGAGTGATGCAGTGGTACGCACGTCAAAGACGTTCCAAATATAGGGTTCAAGATGCAATCTTGAACCAGCGTAAAGGCTCGGTCTTCCCAAGCTATTTAAATGTAAATGTGGATGATGGGGCTACAGACTTGCGCCAGCGGGGTGAAAACGTCAATCCACCCGACAACAGTCATTGTCAAATAATTCAATCCCTTTT
>CAZHLB010000335.1:0-7385 GCA_964533005.1 uncultured Saprospiraceae bacterium | reverse complement strand
TTCAGGATAGCAAAGTATATTTAGTATTGGGACGTGCCGTACTAATCCTTAATATCCTTTGCTATGCTGAATATCCTAATTCAAAAAATATCCATGAAGAAACTCATTTTTCTCCTTGCCCTTGCGCTCGCATCGGTAAAAATTACTGCTCAAAGAGAGGTCATTGAAAAAGTGATTGCCAATGTCGGCAGCGAAATCGTGCTGTTGTCGGAACTGGAAGAGCAAGTCGCCCTGATGAAAGAGCGCCAGCCCAACCTCCCGCCCGACGCCCGGTGCATTATTTTGGACAACCTGCTCACTCAAAAACTGCTGGTGAACCAGGCAAAAATTGACAGCGTGGAAGTCAGTGACGAAGACGTGGAGGCGCAACTCAATGCCCGCATCGAGCAAATTCTCGAATACATGGGCGGCGACGTTCACCAATTCGAAGAATATTACGGGCAGAGCATTGGCGAGGTGAAAGACGAGTTTCGGGAAGACCTGCGCAGCCAACTTTTGTCAGATAGAATGCGCTCGCAAGTGATGGAAGGCATCACGGTGACGCCTTCGGAAGTCAAGGCTTTTTTCAAAAACATCCCACGAGACAGCTTGCCCTATTTCAATTCTGAAGTCGAAGCCGGTGAAATCGTCATCCGCCCCGAAGTCAATCCAACCGAGCGGCAGAAAGCCATTGACAAGCTGGAGTCCTTGCGCAAGCGCCTCGATGCGGGCGAAAAATTTGAGGAACTTGCCAAAACTTTCTCAGACGACTTCGGCAGCGCCCGCATTGGTGGCGACATGGGCTGGACGAAGCGGGGCAAATTCGTCCCGGAATTCGAGGCGGCGGCTTATAAATTGGATGAAAATGAAATCTCCCCTGTGGTCGAGACGGAGTTTGGTTTTCACCTGATTCAACTGCTTGGCAGGCGAGGCAACTCCATCAACGTCAGGCACATTTTGGTCAAACCCGAAATCACCAACGCCGACCTGGAACTGGCGAAAACAAAGGCTGACAGCATCCGAAACTTAGTTTTGGAGAAAAAACTCACCTTCTCCGATGCGGTGAAAAGATTCGGCTACGACCAGGTGCAGAGCTACAACAACGACGGTAAAATGATTAACCCCAACTCTGGCAACACCTTCTTCGAAATCGCCGACCTTGAACCCGACGTGTATTTCACCATTGATACGATGAAAGTTGGCGAAACCAGCAAGCCATACAGTTTCAACGACCCCAGGGGCGAACCGTTTTTCCGCCTCATCCAACTGCAAAGCCGCACCGAGCCGCACGTGGCGAGCCTCGAAAAAGACTACTCGAAAATTCAGCAAGCGGCAGTCGAGCAGAAAAAAGCGATTCATATTTCGGAGTGGGTAGAGCAGAAGGTTGACTTGACTTATATTCAGATTGACCCTGCCTACACTGGATGTGGAGTGCTGGCGAAGTGGAAGGAAAAGGGAAGACCTTGAATTTTTCGGCAAAAAAAAAAGGGAGGCGATTCAATCGCCTCCCTTTTTTTTTTATCAGGAGCATCAAGAAGGCTTGATTTTTCTTTTAAAAATTTCGTTGACTGCAACCGAAAATCCAGGTACAGCCGGAGCGGCGGAGCAAATTTCTTCCCCCGACTTGACTTCCATTTTGTTTAGCTTATCACCACTGTAAACATCCACCTGCCGCAATTTTGGGAAGATATGCCAAACGACTTGAACACCTGCCTGGCGGTAATTTTCCAGTTTCAGTTTCACCGGGTTGATTCGGTCGTTGGAAGAAATCACTTCGATAACAAAGGCAGGCACATCCCGTGCGCTCTTCTCGGCAAGATTGTCAATTTGTTCGTCGGTAAACCAGGCGAAATCGGGATGGCGGTAATTGGCAAGAAAAAAAAGGGCAGGCTCGGCAACCAACCAACCCCCTACGTTGCCTTTGAATTTCAATTGCTCGAAGCAGGCTTGCAAGTTGATTTGGATGTAGAGTTGTGTTTGATCCATACGTGTAGTTTTTTCAACCATCCCGTCCACCCATTCATACTTGTATTTATCCTCCCTTGACAAGTATTCTCTTTCAAACTCCTCCCAGGTAATGAGTTTAATCTCCGTGCCGTTGGTCACGGAGGGAATGGACTTGGCGGATGCTTTTTTTTGAATTGCTTCAGCTTGCATGGCTTCTTTTTTTGTCAAAGATAACCGCCCACTGGCGGGCAATGTTGAAAAATTTCATGGCTACCCTAACTCCGATTGCTCTTGCGCAGTGAGTTGATAATCATTGATAAAACCTTCCTTCGACGGACTGGTACGTAAAAAAATCGCTAAGCCAGGGGCCAAAAACCAGAGCATTCTCGGGTAGATTTCTAAAAAAGCAATAACGATGATGAGCAAATTTACTCCTTCCAGTATTGCCCACCGAATGATGTTGCTTGCACGATAATGTTCCAGCTTGACAGGCAAGCCAGTTAGCGAAGCACCCTGTTTAATGCGGCGACGGTAAACCAGAAACGAAGCTAAACCTGCTCCGACAAGCGTCGCCAGTACAATCATGCTACGTTGTGTGAAACGTAAGACGTTATCAATTTCCAGTTCTGGAATTAGAAAAGCAATCACAACCGCCAAAAATACTTGACCTACGAGGAGGACGGAAAAGAGAGTGTAGATGGATTTGAAAGTAGTGGGTTGTTTCATTTTATTCAAAATCGAACCGGGCGGCTCGCTGCAAGAGAGCCGCCCGGTTCAGCGCATCGTTTATTTTTTATCTTTTAGTTGATGCCATGCATCCACTTCTTCAAAATAGGCGAAAGCAGTAACAAAATCACCGATGCGCCAAGCACGACGTAAATGCCCCAGGTCATGTACACATCGGCAAAAGCGCCCAACTCAGTAGCTGCATCCGCACCAGACACAGCGCCGGCGGCAATCATCTTGCCCAATTCACCCGCAATCTTGTGTGCAAAGGCGATGGACAAAAACCAAGTGCCCATGATGAAGCCCACCATTTTCGCCGTCGAAAGTTTGGTCACCACGGAAAGTCCCACCGGCGAAATACTCAACTCGCCCGTCGTGTGGAACAAGTACATTCCAACTAAGAAAATCATGGGAATTTGCGCTGCAATCGGAACAGCGTCGGGTGCGACGCCTGCCAGCATCGGAATCACGCTCTTCGCCCCGGCGATGATGATGAAGTAGCCGAGCGCCAATTGCAGCAAACCATAGAAAAATTTCATCGGTGTGCGTGGCTCCCTTTTGGTTTTCGCCAATTTCAGCCACATCCAGGCAAAAACAGGAGCTAAAAGCATGATAAACAGCGGATTGACTGCCTGAAACTGTCCTGCCGTGAAGCCTTCTTTGTTAACGTACCGCTCGGTCAGGATGGTCAGCGAGCCGCCCGCCTGCTCGAACAGCGTCCAGAAAATCATGTGGAAAAAGAACAGGAAAAAGAAAACGAGCAAACGTTGCCCATCCTCTTTGTTTGGGTTGGTAGCTGCCGAATAGACAATGTAGCCCAGCAAACCAACACCGCCAATGATGAGGATGTAGTTCGTAACGCCCTCAAAATCAATGAGCAAGGAAAGAACTGGCGCTGCAACTAAGGCTCCCACGATGATGGCGGTTTGCATGCTCATGCCTCCGAAAACGCTTTTCTTCAGCAAAGCAGGGTCAGGTGGATTACCCTTGTCTTCGTATTTCACCATGTTTTTCCAGAAAACAACTATGCCTAAGACCATCCCGATGCCTGCCGCCAGGAAGCCCAATGACCAGTCAACTTCCTGGGCAAGATAGGCGCAAGTGATTGGCGCAAGAAACGCCCCGATGTTGATGCCCATGTAAAAAATGGTGAAAGCGCCGTCCTTCCGGGCGTCGTTTTTGTCGTAGAAGGTGCCCAGAAAACTGGAAATATTAGGCTTGAAAAAGCCGTTGCCAACTGCCAGGAGTCCTAAGCCTGCGAAGAAAAGCAGTTCATTGTTCAGGAAAGCGGCGTTGGCGGCGAGGGTAAACTGAGCGGCTGCCATGAAAATGCCACCCAGTAAAATCGTGCGGCGGAAGCCCAAAATCTTGTCGGCAATGATGCCGCCAATCACCGGCGCAGCGTAAAGCAAGGCATTGAATGCGCCGTAAATCCCGTAAGCCCTTGCGTCTGCGTCGCCTTGAACCATTTGCTTGAAAAGCACTCCCGTCATATACAAAACGAGAAATGCCCTCATGCCGTAAAACGAAAACCGCTCCCACAGCTCCGTGAAAAACAAGGTGAAAAGCGCCTTCGGGTGAATCTTGCGCTGCGACAGCACCACCAGCGGCACCCAAACGATGACGAATAGCCAGCCAAAAATGAGTAATCCTAATGCGGAATCCATGTTCAATCATTTTTGCAATTGGTGATTGGTGATTGGCGATTGGTGATTGGGGCAACCCCAATCACCAATCACAAATCACCAATCACCAACCGCTTTCGTTTTGTGTTTTTGAAAAATCAAGTCGGGAAAATTCCCGCCGAAAAATAGATTTTTTTTGCCGCCTGCCGGGATATCCATCTTTTTGTTTCGCCAGCCTGCGTCAATTCAGCAGCCAGGATTGGTTTTTTAGCTTTGCCCAAAATTCCCATTCAACGTCATGGAAAAATCAAACGGTCTCTCCCATGCCCCCTACGTTTTCGAATTGCTCTGCATCGAGCCTGGCGAAAACGACATCCAATCCGAAGCCTCTCTGCTCAAAGCCCTCTCTTTCAGCCACCGGCTTTGGAATGGGCACGAGCCGAAGGAAGTCAGCGGCAAATCAGTCAGCGCCCTCAGCGAACCGAAATTGCAAATCAGCCTCGCCCTTAAATCCTTCGACACCAGCAAGATGCTCACTGACTATTCCGAGTCAGCTTTTATCCTTCATGTCGAGGGAAAAGTGCTGGAAGAAATAGAAGCTTTCCGCCTGCGGTTGCTGCGCCACCTGCGCAATACGTTGAAATTTAACCATGTACGCATCCTCACCGACGACGTCAGCAATTACATCGCCAATCAACTTTACCCCGAAATCAACCGGGTGGAGAGTTTGCTGCGACGCTATCTCATCAAATTTTTCATCCAACGGGTCGGGCTGAATTGGTGGGAAACCACAGCCACCAAAATCATGATTGAAAAGGTGAAGCAGCGGGGCGAACGGAAAGATGATTTTTCAAGCGTGGTGGACGAGGACGTTTCCCTGGTGGATTTTGACGACCTCGGCGAGTTGATTTACAAACAAACCAGCGGCTTCAACCAGCAGGAAAAAATCGTGACCAAGCTCCTCTCCTTGCAAAACATCGAGGAATTGCGCCACTTTCAGACCGAATTGCAAGGCAACTACACCAAATATTTCAAGGAAAATTTTCAGGACAAACACTTCGAGCCTCGCTGGCGGGAACTGCTCCGCATCCGCAACAAAGTGGCGCACCAGGGCGCATTTTTTCTCTACGACCTGGAGCGGGGACTGCAACTGACGCAGGCGCTCGTTGAAATCATCACCGAGGCGGAAAGCAAAATTGACGAGGTGGTTTTCAGCGTCGAGGAAAAGGAAGCTATCCGCATGGCAACCATCGAAGCTGCCACCGAAACGGCAGAAGCTGCCGCTAAAATGGTCGAGGAAACCCTGCCCGACAATTACTTCCGGGGCGGGTTGGACGGGTTGAAAGTGGTTGGAAAAATCCACGTCCCCGAAAAGGAAAAGTACATCACAGAAGACGAGTACTTAGACGAACTGGACAATGCCTTGAGCATGAAATACAACAATTACGTGGGTTTGAAGTGGTTCGTCACGACCTACCTGAAAAACAGAAACTACGTCGTCAGCGCCTCTTATTCCCTGACCAACATCCTGTTCGACAAAGGGAAAATTGACATTTACGACCACAGGGCTTTTGAAGGCTACATCATCAAAGCCTTGCGTTTTCCGGATGACGTGGACGATAACTAACTCAAATTGCGGTTGATAGGGTTGATAGAGTTAATGAGGTTGATTTCGGAGTAAAATCAACCTCATTAACTCTATCAACCCTACCAACCTATTTAATACGTGCAGCGGCTCAGACTTTTTCTTCGGTTTCTCCGGTATTATTTCAAGGCAAAGACGAGATACAACGTCCATTCGCCCTTCGTTTTCGAGTTCACCGAGGCGGTGCTGGAGGACGACCGATGGTTTTACGCTTTTTCGGAAGTTGAGGCGCAGCGCAGGCTTTGGCTCACCGACATTCGGAAAATCGAGGTGACTGACTTTGGCGCAGGCTCATTGGTCAATCCCGGCAAAGTGCGAACCATCGGCAGCCTCGCCCGGCACTCTGCCAACCAGCCGCTCATTTGCCAGATGCTTTTCAAAATCGTCCAGCATTACAAGCCTAAAACGATGCTGGAACTCGGCACTTCGCTTGGTTTTTCGAGTGCCTACCTTGCTGCGGCTGCCTTGAATGGACGATTGCTCACCATCGAAGGCTGCCCAAAAGTGGCAGAATTGGCGGCTGAAAACTTTCGCAGGCTGAACATCAAAAACATCACCTTGCTGCGTGGGCGATTCGAGGAGAAATTGCCGGAAGCCTTGCAAACATTGGGCAAACTGGACTTCGCCTTCGTGGACGGCAATCATCGCAAAGCGCCGACCTTGCAATATTTCGAGCAATGTTTGACGCACGCTCACGAGGGCAGCATTTTCATTTTCGACGACATTCATTGGTCGGAGGAAATGGCGGAGGCGTGGGCGGAAATCAAGCAACATCCGCAGGTGCGGCTGACGCTCGACTTGTTCTTTTTCGGGGTCGTGTTTTTCAGAAAGGAGCAAAAAGAGAAGGAACATTTCACGCTGATTCCCTGGGTTTGGAAGCCCTGGGCGATTGGCTTGGGCGATTTTTTCAGCAGGGCAAACACCTCTCCGAAAGTTTGAAACTTTCGGAGAGGTTGATTCCGGCTTCAGGCAGGTTCGCCGTCAAAAATTTTGGATTTTTCTACCTTGCCCGCACTTTCTGACTCTGCAATTTTGACATGCTGGCAGTTCCTTTCAGGATGACAAAGTGGGGAGAAAAACTAAACAAGACGAGCATGAAACTCAACATTCGACTCCAACTCTCGGCGATGATGTTCCTCAATTTCTTCATTTGGGGAGCTTGGTTCGTCACCATGGGCACCTACCTCGGCGCCAATCTCAAAGCAAGCGGCACGGAAATCGGCATTGCCTACGGCACCCAATCCTGGGGCGCCATCCTCGCACCGTTCATCATTGGCTTGATTGCCGACCGCTATTTTTCAGCACAAAAAATCCTCGGCGTGTTGCACCTGGCGGGCGCTGCGCTGATGTGGTACATTTCCAGTGCGCCTGATTTCGGAGCGTTTTTCCCTGCCTTGCTGGTCTATATGATTCGCTCATCCCCTTTTTAAGGTGAAATGAGCGATTCGAGCCAAAAATCAGGA
>CAZHLB010000334.1:0-7396 GCA_964533005.1 uncultured Saprospiraceae bacterium | reverse complement strand
TTTTTGGGCTTTTCTTCTTTGGGGGATAACCGGGGCCCAAAAACCCTTTTTGGGGGTCTTTTTTTAACCCGCAAATTGGTTGTTTGGCGGCACGGTTTCACCCCGCCGGTAGCTGACTAAGTTATACCGGACGATGATTTTGTGAATATTGCTCGTGCGAGCATCGGAAACCCCGATGAAATACATTCCAGCCGGGTTAGAGGTGACACCTTTCAAAAAGGTGTCACCTCTCGGAAAATCTCTCGAAGTATTTCGCACACGAGTAGTGTCAAGTTGCTATTGATTGTAGCCGCCAAACTTGTTTGGTAGGCTCAGTTTTTGAGCCTACCAAACAAGTTTGGCGGCTACAATCAATAGCGATATCTATTCCTTGATTATCGTTTTGCTGAAGAACTGACCATCCAATCCAACTTGCAAAAAATAAATCCCCTGCGGAAAATTAGAAAGGTCAATTCGTTGTTCCTCAGCGTTTTGCTGCAAAATCAACCTGCCAATTCCATCAAAGACTTTGATTGTTTCCGCCCTCAAACCTGTGAGATATACGTGCCCGTTCGTTGGGTTTGGGAAGATTTCAAACCGGAGGTCGCCAACCGAATTGACTGCCGATATGTACGGGGTAAGTTGAAATACCCGCACATGACCGGACAATGAGCCGTTTCCATCATTAAAAGCCGCACCGATAGCTACCAGGTTGCCATTTGCAGACATGGAGACTCCATCAGACTCGTCACTCGGCGCCTCTCCGTCAATATTTGCGTCCACCTGCGTCCATCCCTCATTTTTCCATTCGAATACCTTGACCGTTCCGGCATTTGTTCCATTGCCGCTATTTCCAGGCGCACCGATTGCAACCCGGTTGCCATTTGCAGACAGGGAGACGCGCCTTCCTGAATAGTTCTCTGCTGCTTCTCCGTCCAGGTCAGTGCCCAACTGCGTCCATGCGCCGTTCGTCCATTCGTACACCCGCACATGACCGGCGAGATTTCCGTTTCCGTCATTGCCGGGTGCTCCGATTGCCACCCGGTTGCCATCGGAGGATAGGGAGACGGACCCGCCGAACCCATCCTCCAATCCTTCCCCGTCTATGACCGCACCCAGTTGCGTCCATGAGTTATTCATCCATTCGTACATCCGAACATACCCTGTTCCTGTTGGCGCACCCACCGCCACCCGGTTTCCATCGGCGGACAAGGAAATTGACCAGCCGAACTCGTCGTCTAATTGCTCCCCTTCGATATCCGCACCTAATTGTGTCCAAGCGCCGTTCATCCATTCGTAAACCCGTGCCTTTCCTGCGGGGTGACCTGCGCCGAAATCATAAGTAAAAGGTGCGCCAATGGCGACCCGGTTTCCGTCTGCGGACAGGGAGACCGAGACGCCTGCCTGGTCGTCGGCTGCTTTGCCTTCGATGTCTGCACCCAACTGTATCCAGGCTCCATTCATCCATTCGTACACCCGCACGTGCCCCGCCAGGTTTCCATTTCCATCATTTCCGGGGGCGCCGATTGCCACCCGGTTGCCATTTGAGGAAAGCGAAACCGAGTAGCCGGAATTGTCAAGTGCTGCTTCCCCGTCTATATCTGCGCCGAATTGCATCCATGCGTCGTTCAGCCATTCGTACACCCGCACGTGCCCGGCTCTGTCGCCAGCCGCATCGTTGCCGGGCGCTCCAGCCGCCAACCTGTTGCCATCGGCGGACAGGACAACCGAGGAGCCTAACCTGTCTAATGTTGCTTCACCGTCGAGGTCAGTTCCAAGCTGGGTTTGGGAGAAGGAGGGGGGAAGGCAAAATCCCAATAGGAATAAGCATAAGGAGGTGAGAATCTTTTTCATTGGAGGTTTATTTATGTGGACTTTGGAAACTTTTAAGACGCGAGGAGGATGGGAACACGGTGGGCGGATTTACACGGATTTTTTTTCGCTTACGAAGGATAGAAAATCCATGTAAATCCACCCACCGTGTTCCCATCCTCCACGCGTCTCAAAAGTGTCTAAAGTCCAATGTTATTGTACCGGCGAGGGCAGCCCGCCGGTGGTGGATGCATGCGGCAGGCTACCCCCCCGCCGGTAGCTGGCTAAGTTTTACCGGATGATGATTTTGTGAATATTGCTCGAGCGGGCATCGGAAACCCTGATGAAATATATTCCCGCCGGGATTTCAGCGGTGGAAATGTTTTTGAGAAATACGCCGCCATGAAATTTCACCGTTTCACCGAATACTTTCCGCCCGGCGCTTCCGAAAATATCAATCGTAATTTCTTCTCGTGGATTTCCCTGAAGACGAAGGGTAAATGAACTCAACGCAGGGTTCGGATAAACAATTAAAGCGTCTAAAAACCCCATTTCGGAAACAGCGGTGAAGCCCGGCGTAAATTCATGGAAACTATTCAACGCAGTATTATTGCTGATGCCCCCGGCGACGTATATTTTTCCGCCCGCCTCCACGGCGGCATACACCCGCCTCGTCGAATTCATCGGAGTATCGCTCACCCATGCCGGGTTTCCGGCAGTCAGATCGAGCTGTTCGACACTTCCTAATTCATCGGGAACAGAAGTACCTCCCATGATGAACAGGTGACCGGAAACAATGCCGCTGCCATGCATCAACCTGCCTGTTTGTAATTCGGCGTCCGATATTATCCATGCTGTCGGCGTTGCCGGGTCGAAGATTTCCATGGTTGCCAGCTCATATAGGGCAGTGTTTTTGGCGCCTCCGATGACGTATATTTTACCATTCCAGACCTCGGATGCCGAGAAAAACCTTTTCTCATTTAATGGCGCTACGGCGACCCATTCCGTCCCATTAGAAGGTTGATATTTCACGACAGAATTATAAACCTGGTCTAAGGCAAACCCGCCAATAGCGTAAATTTCATCGCCTAATACGCTGGCAGTCAAGAATCTCCTGGGCTCCGGCAGGTTTGGCTTCGCCGTGTAGCTATCCATTATCGGGTCATATTCATAGACCCTGCTCCAAGCCTCGGTAGCGAAGGTGGAAGAACCGCCAACGAGATATATTTTGCCGTCCAATGCTACTGCGGACATGCAGCACATGGGTTCCGGCAATTTATTTTTCGCTGTCCATTCGCCATTCGCTATGTCATACATTTCGACCACGTCGGTGCTGATTTCCTGGCTGAATAAGCCGCCGAAAACGTAAATCTTGCCGTCCATTTCAGCCGCAGCACAATAACCTCTTGCCGTCGGCATATTTTCCAGTTCTGTCCAAGACCCGGTTTGAGCAAGGCAAGGTGGAGTGATTAATCCGGCGCATATTGCCAAAGCGAACAGCACCGACACGAGGAGATAAGGAGACTTTCCCATGATTTTTGGATTGAAGAGATTTTGCTTCTCAAAAATTGGAGCTTTCCACCTGAGCGTGAAAGGGTAATGCTTATAATTTGCTACCCCCTCATATCTGCTCACGGGCAGCCATTTTTGCGAAGCTTAACAGTTTACTTCTCTTCTTCAATTTGGGAAATGCACTCATTCCAATTTGCATAAGAAAGGATAGGACTGCGTTGAGGAATTATCTTTCGATAGGTAAGCTTCAGAATAAATTGCTTCAGATATGCTGATAGATGCATTGTTGTCTGGTTGACTTAAATCATGGAAATTAAATGCTCGAATCCTGCCTTTCCCGCCACTCCACCGGCGTCATTCCAAACTCCTGTTTGAATACTTTTCCGAAATAACTGAGGTCGTTAAAACCCGCATCCATCGCAACCGAAGTTATGCTCACTGCCGGGTTGCGCAGCAATTCCTGCGCCTTGCGCAAGCGTACCGAACGGATGAATTTATTGGCGGAAAAGCCCGTCAATGCACAAAGTTTGCGGTGCAATTGGGCATGGCTGATGCCAACCTCTTTGCACAAATCTTCCACCGAAAAACCAGGCTCATCGAGGTGTGCATCCACCGCTTTTCTGACTTTTTTCAGGAAATAGTCTTCGTTGGCGGACAATTTCGGAGCGTCGTTTACCTGGTTTCCATTTTCAGCCAAGCCCGTCGCAAGGCGGTAGTGCGCCTGCAATTGCCGTCGCAATTCGAGTAGTTTTTCGATGCGCAACAGCAGTTCTTCCTTGTGAAAAGGCTTGAAAAGATAAGCGTCTGCGCCTCGCCCGTAGCCTTCTAATTTGCTGTCCATATCTGCTTTTGCGGTGAGCAAAATGATTGGGATGTGGCTGGTTCTCTCGTCTTTTTTCAAGGTTTCGCACAATTGAAAACCATCCAGCCGGGGCATCATCACGTCGGCGAGGATGAGGTCAGGAATGAGGTCGAAGGCTGTTTCGACGCAGGCTTGACCGTCTTTTGCGGAGGCGAGGCGGTAGTTGGGTTCCAGGCAGGTGGTCAGGTAGGCAAGCACGTCGGCGTTGTCGTCGGCGAGGAGAAGGAGGGGTTTTTCGGCTCGATTCGCACCTCCCGCATCACCCCCTGACCCCCTAAAGGGGGAACCGAACTGGGGAGATTCAGAAGTATTATTCTCAAGAATATCAGCCAGTTGTGGCAGGTCTGGCTCCCCTTTTAGGGGGTTGGGGGGTGCTGCGCTGCGGGTCACCGGCAGCCTGACCGTAAATTCAGAACCTTGCCCCAGCCTACTTTTCACCGAGATTTTTCCGCCCATCAATTTCACCAGTTCCTTCGTCAGCGCCAAGCCGATGCCTGTGCCGCCTGCGCCCGCAGTGCTGTTAGCTCTTTAAGAGCTAACAGCACTTTCCGCTGCACTTTCCGCTTGGTAAAAACGGTCGAAAATATGCAGTAGGTCGGCGTCCGAAATGCCGATGCCAGTGTCTCGGATTTTAAGCTGTAGTTCCCCCGGTAGCACAGCCTTCAGGCTGTCCTGGGGTGCGGCGTTCACGCCGCCGTGCGCCGCCGCCCTGAAGGGCGTCGAACCGGACAGCCTGAAGGCTGTGCTACCGGGGAAAGCCGCAACCGAAAAATATACGTGCCCACCCGTCGGCGTGAATTTCACCGCATTCGACAGCAAATTCGACACCACCTGCTGCAAACGCTCCTCATCAAAATCCATCACAAACGCCTCGAAATCAGCGAGAAAATGAATGGTCACGCCCTTGCTTTGCGCCAGCGAATGAAAACTCTCGGCGACGTATTTCAGGTAATTCACCACGTCGCCTTGCTGGTAGTGAAGGGTCAGTTTGCCGCTCTCCAACTTGCTCAGGTCGAGCATTTGATTGACCAGGCGGAGGAGGTTTTTGCCGTTGCGGACAATCATTTCCAAGCCCTGCCGGAAATGCTCTTTCGGGTTGTCGAGTGCCTGGCGAGCCATGCCGAGGATGATGGTCAGCGGGGTGCGGAACTCGTGGGTGATGTTGGTGTAAAGACTTGTTTTTACCGTGTCCAATTCCTTGAGGCGCTCGGCTTCCCGGTGTTCCATTTCCAAAGCCGCCTGCATTTGCCACTGCTTTTTTTTGTAAAAATAGAAGGAATAAGCGGCAGCGGCAGCGAGCAGCAGGTAAGCGAGGTACGCCCACCACGTCGCCCACCAAGGCGGCAGGATGCAGAAGTGCCATTCGAGAGGCTGCGCCGCATGATAGTCGTCGCTGTTGAGGGCAAGCAACCGGAAGGTGTAATTGCCCGGCGGCAGGTGGGTGTAGCGCAGGAAGCGGTGGCTGGTCTCTGCCCAGTCCTTATCGAAGCCTTGCAGGCGGTAGCGGTAGCGGATTTTTTTCGGTTCGTAAAAAGCGATGCTCGAGAACCCGAATTCAAGTATGTTTTGGTTGTAGCGGAGGCGCAAGGGCTGCCCCGAACCGAAGGAAACGCCTGCCGTCAACGGCTTTTCGTTGGCGGAAACGGCGAGCAGGTAAGGCTTGGGCAGTTCCCGGTTTTCGGTCAGGCTGTCGGGGTGGAAAATGGCGAAGCCGTTTTTGTAGCCCACGAGCATTTCGCCGGTGGACAGCAAAGTGAGGTTGGAAGACAGGTTGGAAACAAAGCCGATGTCGCTCATCAGTTGAAAGCCCGCCGCCTCGCCGAACAGCCGGAACGTCTTCGCTTTCGAGTCGAACACCTGCAAGCCCGCCTCGGTCACCGCCCAGATGCGTCCCCGGCGGTCTTTTTTCAGGGCACGCATCAGGTTTCTTTGCCCCCCGCCGGGTGCATCGTAGCGCTCAACGATGCCTTTTTCCAAATGCTTTGCGTCCACTTTCATCAAGCCGCCCACCCGGATGTCGGAGAGCCAGATATTGCCCTCGCCGTCCTCCTCGTAGCCCCGTGGGTGGTGCGAGGTCAGATGCTCACCGGGGCGAAAGGGGAAGCGCAGGAGGCTGTCCGTCAATGGATTGTAAATGGAAAAGCCGTTGCCAGAGAGCCAGAAGTTTCCCCGGCTGTCCATGAAAGCGAAGGGCGTTGCCCAGGATTTTTTCCCTGCCATGGCATCCCGCCAGGCGCCGGTTTTTAGGTCAATTTCATAAAACCCGGCGAAGCGGCTGGTGAGCCAAAGCCGCCCCGTGCGGTCTTGAAAAGGGTGGCTGATTTGTTCTTTTGCGGAAATAATTTCCCGCAAAAGGTGCAGGTCGAAGAGGCGGTTGTCCCGCAGCTCAAAGATACCGCCGTCGCCGGTTGCCAAAATCCGCCCGTCGTGCAGGCGAAGCAGCCATGCAGGAGCAGCGCGGGTGCCGGGGTATTTTGGAATCGTTTTGAAAGCCCGCCTTGCCCGGTCGTAATCGTAAATGAAATCGCTTGTTTGGAAGCATAGCCAGAGCTTTTTCCCGCCAGGTTCTTGTTCCAGGGCAGACCACAAAATTTCAGGTCGTCGTTTGGCATCCTGCCGGATGCGGTGGTTTTCGACGGTGTAGATGGTAAAATCATACCGCAAAAGCCCCCCGTGAGCGCCTGCCCATAAGCGTTTGGGAAGAGCTGTGCAATTCCTTGTTTCGCTCGAAATGGAGGTATTGCGGAAAGCAGCCAGCAGCGAGTCGCCGTGTATGTCAATCACCACGATGCCCTCGTCGGTGAAGCCCCAAATCGTATTGGGCGAGCGGGGCTGGAAATTGCCGAGTTTCAGTTCAACCCCCGAAAATTGGGGGTTTTTGACTTCCAGGTTCCTGAACCTGCCCGTTGCGATGTCATAAATAAAGCCGCCATGCCGCCAGGTGCTGCCGAGGAAAATCTTGTCTTTCGTGGGAAAAAGCGCCGTCAGAATGAGGCTAATCTCGTGCCCGTCGGGCGGCTTGCGGTCGGGGAAAAAATAAGCGCCCGTTGCCTTGTTGAAACGGGTCAGCCCGGTCCCGGTCGCCAGCCAGAGGATGCTGTCCACCGAGGCGTCTTGGGCGATTTGGTAAATGCCGGTGAAGTCGCCCGGTTTTTTTAGCTCATTGGGGAAATAACGGAACGCCGTGTCGAAGCTGACCAGCCCCAGCCCTTGAACGCCAAACCAGACCAC
>CAZHLB010000333.1:0-7400 GCA_964533005.1 uncultured Saprospiraceae bacterium | reverse complement strand
CGTTTTGGTCGTGGATTTCGTGCCAATTGTATTGCCGTGCCTGCCTTTGACCACCGTTGTCGTGCGGGTGTGAACCACTGTCGAATGGGTGCGCCGGGGAGCGTAAACTTTGTGCGCATGGACGACCCGGTGCGTGGCAACTACGTGATAATGAGGGCGGTAAACGACTACGTGCCGATGATGCAAGCGCCAAGGATGCGCCCGCCACGGCGACCACCAAACCGGGTAATAATGCCAGCGCCACGGCGAAACCCAAAGCCGGTAGCCTGGTGCATAGACAAAGCGGACGGAGGGCCAAAGCCAGACATTGACTATGATTCTGGCTATTTCGATTTGAGGACCCTTGCCTTTCGACTTGGCTTCCTCCTCGAATGGCTCGACGATAACCTGCTCGCCATAAATGTTCTCGTCGCCGAGAATTTGCAGCATGGCTTCTTCGTCGCCTGTTTTTTCCACCTCGATGACGGCAATGTCTTGCGATTCGGACTCGCTGACCGGCACTTGCAGGACGATGGCGTGAACGTCGCCTTCCATATTGTCAATGACCCGGACGTAGTCAATTTCGCCGTCTTCGTTTAAGTCTAAGTTGTTCACGTGGTTGCTTTCGGTGTTCAGGGCTTTCTCAAAAGCTTCGAGCGATTCGGCTTTTTTGAAAAGTTCCAGAGCGCCTTCGAGGCTGAAGTGGTCGCCGGGCAAGCCGGTGCTGTCGGCTGCGTCGGGTTCCTGGGCTTGGGTAAAAAGCGGGAGGAGCAAGGCTGCCAAAAAGGCAAGGAAAGAGATGCTGAACTTGGTCTTCATGATTCGAAATTTTATTGGTGATTGAAATTGTGGCTTGTGACTTGGAGGCAGGGTGAGTGGTTTAACGGGAGGCGAAATTGAGCATTTTGCCACATGATGTTTTACCTTTCAGAAAAAATTCAGCCAATGAATGCTTCACTCGAAAAGAAATGGACTTGGCAAGAATTCAGAAACCTGGAGTTCGAGGAGGTGGAACATACCATCTATGAATTATTCAATGGAACTATCGTAAAACGAACCATTCCCAGCCTCACTCACCAGCGAGTTTCCCGCCACCTAACTTTTTTTCTTGGAAATTTCTTGCTCGAAAACCCGCTCGGCGAATTTTTCGAAGCGCCCACTGACGTCGCTTTGGGTGGGGAAAGTGGCGTTGTGCCAGATATTTCCTACGTCAGCGCCGCCCGCTCCCACATCTGCGAGGGCGACGACTACATCAATGGAACGCCCGATTTAATCATGGAAATCATTTCGCCAGGCTATATCCGGCGAGACCGGGTGGAGAAAAAGGAGCTTTACGAGAAGTATGCCGTCAAGGAATATTGGATTATTGACCCCTACACAAAAAGCGTTGAAATCTACGTGATGCGAGACGACCGCTACGCCGAGCATCAATTTTTGGAGAAAGGCGAAGGCATTGCGATTTCGACGGTGATTCCTGGTTTTACTTTGGAAATCAGCCAGTTGTTTGGATGACTGTTTTCAAATGAACAGAAAAAGGCAAAAGTGAACGTAGTCACTTTTGCCTTTTTACTTTATACTTTTTACTTGCCTACACTGGTCTCAACACCTCCGAAGGCTCGAATTCCCAGTTCAAAATCTTGTAAAAATCATACTCCTCCGGCTTCTCCAAATAGTACTTCGCCCGGTCGTAGTCCGTCTCGTTCAGCACGTGCATATCGCTGAAAACCAGCCCTGCAAACTCGGTATTCACGTCCACCAACCGGGGTGGAATGGCGCCTGTGGCGTCTTCGAGGTCTTTCATAAACAAGGGTCTGATTTCAGCGAAACGGTTGGTGGTGACGATGCAGCCTTTGTAGCCTTGCTCGAACAATTTTTTGACGCCCATGCCTAAAATGGTGCAAAGCGTCAGGTCGAAAGCGACGGGAGCGCAGCAGCGCAGTTCGTAGCCCATTTCCACCGGGCGGCTCTTGATGTCCAAGCCAAGTTCCTTTAATTTTCGCTGTACCAATACGTTGATAATGTGCGCTTTGCTCACGTTTCCGAGTTCCGGGTGACCGTGCTCGTCGTAGGTGAAAGTGATGCCGCAGTTCTTGATTTCATCCAAATCCAACGTATGAAAAACCCCTTCGCTGACGATGGCGACGCCATGTTCAATCTTGTTGATTTTCCGCTTGACCATCGAAGAAATAATGAGGTTGACGATTTTTTCCAGCGTGATTTTCGTCTTGTTGAACATCTCCGGGATGATGATGCAAGGGTAGTGGCAGCTTGCGCCGATTTCAAAAGCGAGGTGCCCCGCCGTCCTGCCCATCGAGGCGATGACGAACCAGGTGTTGCTGGTGCGAGAGTCTTCGTAGATGGTGTTGCCGATGCGAACGCCCTCGTTTTTGGCGGAATTGAAGCCAAAAGTAGGCATCATATCTGGCAGGGGAATGTCGTTGTCAATCGTCTTCGGGACGTGGATGTTTTGGATGTTGATATGCTGTTCCGCCAGCCATTTTGCCAGCCGGTTGCTGGTGGTTGCCGTGTCGTCGCCGCCGATGGTGACGAGCAGCGCAATGTTGTTTTCGATAAAAAAATCGGCGGAAAACTCTTCCACCTTCGGCTTGTAGCGGCTCATTCGCAAGGTCGAACCGCCCCGTGGAAAGATGCGGTCGGCGTAGAGAAAGTCAATGTTTACAAGCTCCGCCTTGTTGTTGAACAAGTTTTTGTAACCGTCGTGAATGCCAATGATGCGGTAGCCGTCCCGCAAAAAAACTTTGGCGATGGTGCTGATGACGGTGTTGATGCCAGGGGCGGGTCCCCCGGCGCAAAGAATAGCGACTGCTTTTTGCATTTGAACCAGATTTTCAAGTGGCTTTGGTTAGAGCGGCGGCGAAGGTAGAAATGTCAGTTCTATCAGAATTGACATTTCTTGCCGGGGCGGTGGAGAAACTTTTTTTCCCTCCCCAACTTTTTGAAAGCTCTTGACCTATATTTGCCGCCGCTAAAAAAAAAAGGCGAGGTAGCTCAGCTGGTCAGAGCGTGCGATTCATAATCGCAAGGTCGGGAGTTCAAGCCTCCCTCTCGCTACAAAAAATGAAAAAGCCCCGGTTGCAAACAATCGGGGCTTTTTCATTCTTCATCCCTCATCCCTGTTTAAATCTCCTTCTCCGAATCCCGTTTGTACGCCTCGTTCATCATTTTGAAAAGCGAGTTCAAGCTATTCTCATTCGGGTCGGCGGTCTGCATGATGAAGTCGGCGCCGTTTCCGTTCACCTTGAATTTCAGGTCTTTGAACAAGGCGCTTTGCGATTCTCCGAACATTTTTTGCACCACGTCGAAGGTCAGCCAGCCCGCCACCGTTTGGTCGTCGAAGTTTTGGAATACTTCCTTACCTGCCCGTTCCGAGCCTGGCAAACCGCTCTTGATTTTAGCCAAAAGCGCATCGTTTTTGCTGAAAACCAGGTAGTTGTCTTTCAGCAAAATCTTGCCCATGCCTTTGTTGATGGTGATGGAAAAGTCCTCGTTGCCAAACGAAACGATGGAGTAAAGGTCTTTTTCAACCTCCTTCAGCTTGCCGTCCGCCACCACTTTTTGCAAAAATTCCCTCGCTTTTTTTGAGTCCTTGACGCTGGTGGCGACGAGCATTTCCGCATTGGTTTCGCTTTTTTCGGCATTGCCGAAGCCCGCCACGAGCAGGTCGCCGCCGAAGGTGGCGACAAAATCCTGCCGCTTGACGCCGTATTCTTTGAGCATGAATTCCGCCATGCCCTGGCTCTGCGGGCGCTCGCTGAGGAACTCGTCTATGCCTCTCAAATCGAGGGCGGCGACGGCGGCGAAGGCGAGGTTTTCCTTCGGCAAAACTTCGGAAAAGTCAGCCTTCACTTCTTCCTTGAAAAACCTGCCGATGAAGTTTTCGCCCAAATCCTTGTTGATGTAAAAATCGGAATGCCCGACCACCTTGCCTTTTTCGAAGTCGGCGTAGCCGTGAATGTGGTTGTTTTTCAAGGCTTCCGGCTCGACTTCGAGCATGGTCAGCGCAAAACCAGCCTGGCTCAAAAGTGCGTCGGTGCTGAACCAACCGGCAAAATCGTGGTCGCCGGTCAAAGCTTTTTGCAGGTCTTTGTTCGAGGCGATGGACTTTTTGTCGCCGCCGGTTTTGTGCAGGTCTGCAACGTATCCGGTCAAAAATTCCGGCTTGCCGTTGGTCATTCCGAAGATGGCAAGCTGGTCGTTCCAGGCTAAATAATTGTCGCCCCTGCCATTGGCGATGAATTTCAAGCCGCCGTTTTCGCCGATTTCTTCGCCGGTCGCCGCCATCATTTTGGCAAAATCACTGGCGTTGCGAAGTGGCACTAAAATGCAGGTGACCATTTCCTCCGGCGCTTCCGGGTTGGCGTCGGTGAAGAGGTAGATTTTTTTCTCCAAATCCACGCCCGAAGCCATCGGGTTTTCGAGGATTTCCGCCATTGCCGGGTTTTTCTCGCTTGCCTTCGACTTCATTTCCCGGTAGAATTCCATTTTCTTAACCTCCTCGAAGTCAGCTTTTTGCAGCAGGTTTTTCAGGTTGATGGCGCTGACCCCCGTGGCTGATTCGGGGATGCGGCTGAGAGTTTCGCTGCTGGAAACCGAGTCTTTTTTGCAGGCAAAAAATGAAAGGGTGGCGAGGAGAAAAGTGAACAGGATGCTTTGATAAATTTTCATGTCGGATGGATTTAAAGCTGACAGCAGCCGTCAGAGATGTCAGCAGGAAACAATTGGGATGCTTCACCAACACGACTTTTTTCTTTAACACATAGTCACATGAGTTCACATAGCTTTTTGAGAATCAGCAAACTATGTTTTCTATGTGACTATGTGTTTTCAAAAAAAAGCGTGTTGGTGAAGCATCCCGATTTCTTCTGGTGACCTCTCTGACGGCTGCTGCCAGCTTTGGGTTTCAATTCTATCTGGCTAAACGAAAAAGCCACTCTCCGCTTGGATAAAACCAGCCCATTTTTCGACCTGACTTTTTCTCGCAAAGCCAGCGCCCCACCCAGTCACCAATCACCAGTCAACCAATCACCAATCCCCATTTTTCTATCTTTGCCGCCTTCAAAAAAAAATCCCCGTTTTAAATGACAATTACGGAGCCGGAAATCACCGAAAAAACTGCCGCCCAGCTTGGCTTGACGGCAGATGAATTCACTCGAATCGTGCAAATCCTCGACAGGACGCCCAACTTCACGGAGCTGAGTATCTATTCGGTGATGTGGTCGGAGCATTGTTCGTACAAAAATTCCATCAAGCAACTCAAGACCCTGCCACGAGAGGGCAAGCGCCTGCTCGTCGGCGCTGGCGAAGAGAATGCAGGCTTGGTGGATATCGGCGATGGGCTTGCCTGCGCCTTCAAAATCGAATCGCACAACCACCCCTCCGCCATCGAGCCTTACCAGGGGGCGGCGACCGGCGTTGGCGGCATTCACCGGGATATTTTTACGATGGGCGCCCGACCGATTGCGGCGCTGAATTCCCTCCGTTTTGGCAATCCTGACTTGAAACACACAAAAAATTTGGTCAAAGGCGTGGTCAAAGGCATCGGCGACTACGGCAATTGTTTCGGGGTGCCGACGGTGGCTGGCGAGGTGTATTTTCATGATTGTTACAACCAGAATATCCTCGTGAATGCCATGTCCGTCGGCATCGTGCGCAAAGGCGAGACCGTTTCGGCGAGGGCGGATGGGCCCGGCAACCCGGTGTTTATCGTCGGCAGCCGAACCGGGAAGGATGGCATTCACGGCGCAACTTTCGCCTCGGCGGACTTGCACGAAGAAAGCCACGAAGACCTGCCAGCCGTGCAGGTGGGCGACCCTTTCCAGGAAAAATTACTGCTCGAAGCCTCGCTCGAAGCCATCAAAACAGGTGCAGTCGTCGGGATGCAGGACATGGGCGCTGCGGGCATCATTTGCTCGACCTCCGAAATGAGCGCCAAATCCGGCACGGGCATGATTATCAACCTCGACAAAGTGCCGACCCGCCAGGAAAATATGATGCCTTGGGAAATTTTGCTCTCAGAAAGCCAGGAGCGAATGCTCATCGTGGCGAAGGCAGGCGAGGAACAGGCGCTATTCGACGTTTTTGAAAAATGGGATTTGCCGTGCGTGCAAATCGGCGAGGTGACGGACACTGGCATTTTGGAGTACTATTATTATGGTGAAAAAGTGGCGGAGACGCCTGCCAACCCGCTCGTTCTCGGCGGCGGCGCCCCGGTTTACGACAGGGAAATTTCAAAGCCAGCCTATTTTTCAAAAATCGGCAAGTTCAACCTGAAACATGTGAATTCGCCTGCCGACCTGAAAGTTGCCGCCCGGCAGTTGTTCGCCTCGCCCAATTTGGTGTCGAAACGTTGGGTTTTCGAGCAATACGACAGCATGGTTCGGACGAACAATCTTAGCACCAATGCGCCTTCCGACGCAGCCATCGTGCGCATCAAAGGCTCGAAAAAATCGCTGGCGATGACGGTGGATTGCAACTCATCCTACGTTTTTGCCGACCCGTTCGTCGGCGGAATGATTGCGGTGGCGGAGGCGGCGAGGAACATTATTTGCTCCGGCGCAACGCCCGTCGCCATCACGAACTGCCTGAATTTTGGCAACCCGTACAATCCCGAAGTCTATTTTCAATTCGTCCACGCCATCCGGGGGATGGGCGAGGCTTGCCGCAAATTCGATACCCCGGTGACCGGCGGCAACGTCAGTTTTTACAACCAAAGCAGCGTCGGCAACAAAACGGAGCCTGTTTTTCCAACTCCGACCATCGGCATGTTGGGCATCCTCGAAGACCCGGCGCACCACACGACGCTCGATTTCAAGCGGGAAGGCGACCAGATTTACATGCTCGGCAATGCCTACAACGACCTCGGCAGTTCGGAGTATTTGCGGGTAGTGATGGGCATTCAGTATTCGCCTGCGCCGGTGTTCGATTTGTACGACGAGCACGAGGTGCAACAGCACGTGCGCAATCTCATTCGCCAAAAAGTAGTGCGTTCGGCGCACGACGTTTCCGATGGCGGCTTGTTCACCTGCCTGATGGAAAGCGCCATCGCAAGCGGTTTGGGCTTCAAAATCGAGACGGTGGAAACTTTCCGGAAGGACTGTTTCCTGTTTGGCGAAAGCCAGAGCCGCATCATCATCACCATTTCGCCGGAGAGCGAAGACCATTTGCAGAATTACCTGATTAACAACAACGTGTCGTTCACCCGATTGGGCGATGTTTTTGGCGGCGAGGCGGTGATTGACGAGGATAATTTTGGGCGCATCGAGGAGTGGAAGGGGGTGTATGACAATACTTTGGGCAAGAAATTGGAGGAATAAGATTTGACCTGAGCCAAAAGCTGACAGGTGGAAAAACAGCCTTTTGGAGAGAAAAAAAATGAAATTTTTTTTCTCTCCAAAAGGCTG
>CAZHLB010000332.1:645-7414 GCA_964533005.1 uncultured Saprospiraceae bacterium | reverse complement strand
CAAGGGAGCGGCTCGCCGGTCGAGCCGCTCCCTTTTCACCGGCAGTCAAATTGCAAAATCATCGGTTCAACTGCACGTACCCCTTCATCACCCCATCGCCATCGCCCAGGTCGAGCACGTAGAAATAAGTGCCGTCCGGCAAGTCCTTCCCGTTCCATGTTCCTTCCCAATCGCTTTGATAATCAATCGCTTCAAAGACCAGGTTGCCCCAACGATTGTACACCCACAATTGGTGGTTCGGGTGCTTGTTCAGCCCATTGATTTTGAAAAAATCATTGATTCCATCGCCGTTGGGTGAGAAGCCTGTGAAGATTTCCATCGAGTCGCATTCCACCGTGATAAAGACCATCGCCGTGTCGCAGCCATTTTCGTTGCAAATCACGTAGCTGAACTGGTCGGGCACATCGGAGTCGCAGTAGCCATCATCTGGCACGTAGTTCACCTGACCTGTCGGCAGAAAATTCGCCGAGCCACCCGACGGTGGGTCGAGGATGTAAAACGTGTCCAGCGACACAATCAGGTCGTTGTCGAAAACAGGAATGATGCGAGGCTGCCCCTGCCCGGTAACGAGGGTGTCGTTCACGGCAATCAAAGTCGAATCGTCTGAAAGCAAGACAGTTATGAAAACGTAGGTCGTGTCGCAGATGCCGTAATCGTCGCAAATGACGATGCAGGCGCTGTCCGTGCCGGAGTCCAAACCTTCGTAAATCACGCAGGTATCCTGGATGATGAAATCAACCAAACTGCCGTTGCCGGGGCAGGCATTCGACACGCTTGCCACCTCGCCAAGTAGGTCGCCCAAGTCGAGGCAAAGCGTATCGGACTCGCCCACTAAAATCGTATCGGTGAAAATTTCGCTCTCCACGCAAGCTACGATGGCGGTGAAAATTTCCGTGCAAAACGAAGCCGTGTCCATCACAGTCACCTCGAAAATGCCCGGAGGCAGCGGCAGCCCGAAGCCCGTTGGCATCAGCAAACCTTGAATTGGCAGGGTATCTTTCATGTTGGTCAGGTCTTGCTCAATTATCATCGAGCCATAGTTTGCGCCAGCGCCGCCGCCAACGATGTAATCCAAACCTGTCTCAGTGACCACTTCCCAATCCCCGAACGGATCCCAAAGACTCATCAAATCCGCCAGTTCCTGGCTCGAATCAAATTCCCCGGTGAACGGCGAGCCGCCAATCGTCCAATTTTCAATCAAATAGGGCCCAATCTGACCCTGGCTGGGCAGCGAAGAGTAGTTCAAAACGAAAACGCTGTCGAACGAACAAGCCTGCAAAGTGTCGGTGAAAGGCGCTCCGTCCACCTCGAATTGCAGTTTTTGCATTTGCTCCGCCGAAAATGGCAAGCAAATAAAGCCGGTTGTGCAGTCGCTCGCTCCTGCTGCCAGCGTGTCCGCCAACAAGCTCGGACAAGGCTCGCTGACCGAGGCAATGATGTTCACCAGCGCCGAGTCGCCGAGCAGATAAACCCAAAAACAGGCAGTGTCTAAGCCAACTTCCAAGCCCGTCAATGTGAGGCACCAATCGAGCGTGTCCACCGTGAAAGTCACGTTGCCGGTGCCGGTGCAGGCATTGATGACGGTGTCAATCAGGCTCACGTCGTATCCCAAGTCGGCGAGGCAAATCATCACGTTTTCAGTCACTTGCAGCGCCGTGTCAATGCTGGTGTCTTCGATGAAAGCGCAAAGAACCGTCAGGTCGAGGGTGTCGGTGCAGCCTTTCAAAGTGTCTTTGAAAATCAAATGATGCGCCCCGGTGTCGAGCGGAATGCTGGCAAAAAGCACGTCCAAATCGCAGGGCGCAACGCTGCCGGTAGCGTCCGAGCCGTTGTCGAAAACCAGGATGTTCTGAAAATCAGCCAGCAACACGCTCAGGCAAAGCTGCGCCGAGCTGTCGCAATTGGTCACCGCAAGCGGAAAAGGGGAAACGGCTTGGATGCCGCAGCCGGTCGTTGTGTCTGGTTCGCAGGTCACGTCGAGACGCAGGGTGTCGGCGCAGCCGGTGTTCAGGTGGAGGAAAATCACTTGGTGCAGACCCGTGTCGAGCATGATTTGCGCATTCGCCGGGAGGCAAGAAGTGAAACTGCCTGCGTACGGGAAGCCGTTGTCGAGCACCCCAAATTGCGCCAGCGAATCAAAAAGCACCCCGGCGCACCAGGCTGCCGAGTCGGTGCAATTGGTCAGTTCGATGGTTTGCGGCGAAGCCGGAAAAATGTCGTCGTAAAGCCCGCAGATATTGGTTACGGTGATGAAAACCAGGGTCGTGTCGCAGTTCCCCAGGTCGTCGCAGACGGTGAGGCAGGCCTGGTCGCTGCCGGAAAAACCGTTGTTCGGGTTGTACGTGAAGCAGCTTAAATCGCTGACAATCATGCCGTTTTGCGGTTGCCCGCAAATTTGGATGCTGACAAAATTGCCTGGCAAATCGGTCGTGTCGAGGCAGGTGATTTGGGTCGGTTGGTTGATGACCGTCTCCAAAAAGACCGTGTCAATGTCGCTGCCGGGTGGCGGCGGAATGACGTTGACAAAAAGTGTGTCCGAGCAACCCGTCGAAGTATCCGTCAAAACCACCTCGTGCCCGCCTTCACCGGTGACTTTCACCAGCGTTCCAAGCGGCACGGCGAAGAGGTTTGCCAGCAAATTACTGGTCGTGTTCGAGGCAGGGTGGAACAGCGCCAACGTGCCGTAGTTGCCGATTTCATTGCTCGAATTGAGGGTGAACGAAGCGGCGTCCTGCGTCCAGCCGCCTGCCGGGTCGTTGTTGTTCATAAAAATCACCAGCCCGCCGATATTGCTCACCGTGCCGGTGAAAGTGTTGCCATTCACGACCCAGGTGGCTTCGTAGGGCCCCTGATTACCGCCGCCAAAAACGAAACCGTAGTAATAATTAAAGACCGAATCGAAATTACAACCGCCCAGCGGCAAGCCGTAGGGACTGCCGTCAACGCCTACTTCGTAAGCAACCATATCTTCGAGCGGGATGCCGAGGCAAACTTCGCCGATGCCATTTTGGAGCGGAACGCTGACCTGGTTCGGGTTGAAAATTTCCGGGCACGGGAAAGTCACCTCCACTATAAATATAAAGGTGTCGCAAACCTGCTGCGCCCAGTCGTCGCAGAGCAAAAGGCAAAGCGTGTCGCTGCCGGTGAACCCGAAAGCGGGGGCATACGTGAGGCAGGTATCATTGGGAGTAGTCACTGCACCATTTGCGGGGAAGCCGCAGATGTTTTGAATCAGAAGATTGCCAAGCAGTTCGCTCGTATTGCCACAAATATCCACCGCTGTGTTTTGCGGCGTTGTGGCATGAATGATTTCGGTGGAAACGAGGTGCTTGAACAAGGTCACCGTTGCCGTGTCGGAGCAGCCGTTTTGGTCAATCACGACCACTTGGTGCTGCCCAAAATCATTAATCACAATCTGCGAACCGCTGCCCGAAGGCACGTCGGTGCAAGGAATGAACGGCAGTGCCCAGGCTGCGCCATCCACATAAACTTGGTAGTTCACGATGTCGCCCGTCGAGATAGGCAGGCAGAAAAACGCCGAGTCCACCGGGGAACTGAGCGAGTAAGAATTTTGGGCAAAAACAGGAAAGCAAGGAATCGGCGGCGTCACCTGAATCACGACGATGGTCGTGTCGCAAAACCCGCCGGCGCAAAACACGACGCAGGCTTGGGTTGTGCCTGAAAAATTATTCACCACGTTGAAAGTCAGGCAATTGCCGGTGATGTTGCCGGTGATTTCCGCTTGGTTGATTTGGCAAAAAGAGCCTTGCGCAGCGCCCGCCGGAAGTTCGATAGTCAGGTTCGTGAGGCAAGTATCCGCCTGCGTTCCGCCTGCCGGGATGTTTAGAAAAACGGTGTCCTGCTCCGGCAAAACAGTCACGAAAAAGAGGGTCGAGTCGCAAACCTGCACCGCACCGCCGCAAACCACCATGCAAAAAGTGTCCAGCCCGACGAAGTTTTGATTGGGCAAATACATCACGCAACTGTCGCCGATGATGGGCAGGTTGCCATTCGAAGCGTCGCCGCAGTAGCCGATGATTTGCACCGCATCGCCCGGTAACTCGCTGCCCGTCAGGCAAAAAGGTGCGGTGGCTTGGTTCACCGTCGTCGTCAAAAACACCGTGTCCATTTTTGGCGGCGTCAGCGACACATTTATTAATAAGGTATCGCTGCACCCGGTCGCCGGGTCGTCGGCGACCAAAACATGGATGTCCGGATTGGAAAGATTGATGGAAAAGCCATTTGGCACGATGCTCAGGTTGGTCATCAAAACCGACTGGGTGGCGGTTGGCACGTGCGTGATGCTCATGTTTCCGTAGCTGCCCGCCAAATTGCTGCTGAAAATCACGCCCGTCTGACCATCAATTTGCCAGCCGCCTGCCGGGTCGAGAACGTTCATCAAATCGAGTAACTCGTTGACGTTGTTGAAGAAACCGCTGAAAACCGTGTTGCCCACCGTCCAGGCATCGAGCGAGTAGGGGCCTCCGAAACCTTGATTTGGCAAGATGGCATACGTGTAAACCAACACCGAATCGAAATCGCAACCCGGCGTCGAAGCAAGCGGGACGCCGTTCAAACTCAGGTCGTATTGGTTGATGATGGTCGGCGAAACAGGAATGCAAACCGGCGTCGGGTCGCCCAAAAACGGAACGGAGAGGTTGTCCACGCCAAAAACGTCGGGGCAGTTGGTTTGCCCTTCCACCGTCACTATTATATAAGTAGTGTCGCAAGCCGAGGCGCTGCCGTTGAAACAATGCACCACGCAAATCAAGTCCAGCGAGAGCCCGGTGAAACTGCTGGCAGGCACGAGCGTGATGCAAGCCTGGTTCACCTGGCTGCCAAGAACCGTCGCCGCATTGCCTTGCTGGCAAAAACCTGCTGCCGTGATGGTGCCTGAAATGTCAAAAACGGAAGGGTCGAGGCAGTGAACCGTTTGCGTGTTTGCAGGAATGGTCACCTGCACCGTGTCGGCGCAAATGCCAGTATTGACGAGGGTTGCGCTGCCGTTGGCGGTGCAGTTTCCGCCTTGTGCCACCACCATAATCGAGTAGTCGCCTGCTGCCAAATTTTGGAAAACGTTGCTTGCCTGGAAATTCCCCCCGCCGTTGATGCTGAACAAAAACGAGCCGCTCCCGCTCGCCTGAATGGTCAACGAGCCATTACTCGAAAAGCAGCCGGAAGGGTTGGAAATCAAGATGTTGTCAATCACGGGCGGCGTTCCCAGCGCATCGAGCGGGACTGGATTGAGGGAATAATTCGTCAAACAACTGCTGCCTGCCGTGCGCACCACGACTGAATAATCGCCCTCCGAGAGCCCGGAAAAAACGTTCGACGGCGACCAATTTGCGCCGCCGTTGATGCTGTATTCAAGTGTCCCTGAGCCGGTTGCGGCGATGGAAATAGAGCCATCGCTCAAGCCGCAGGCGGTCGGATTTGAGAAGGTGACGCCTGTGATGACAGGCGCTTGTTGAGCGACAAGGGTGATGGTTTCGCCCGTCGTCTGACACGAACCGTCCACGTTTCGCACGGCAAGTGGGTAGTTCCCGGCAGGCAGGTCGGGAAAAATATTGGAAGACTGCCAGGTGCTGCCGCCATTCACGCTAAATTCAATCGTGCTTGTTCCGGCAGCGAGTATGGTGATGTTGCCGGTGGCTGCGCCGCAACCTTGCGGCTGCACGATAGAAGTGCCATAAATGATTGGACGGCTTTGGCTTTCCAGTTCGATGAAGCCGCCGCTCGTGATGCAAGTCCCGTCCGTCCGGCGAACCACCACGTGATAAATGCCTTCGTCCAAGCCAGTGAAACCATTGGATGGCTGGTAGTTGAAGCCGCCGTTGATGCTGTATTCAAAATTCCCGTCGTCGTTGCTGACGAGGATGGTGATGAGACCATTTGTCGAGTCGCAATGAGTCGGGTCGGCAGTAAAAATGCTGGAAATGAAAGCCTCGTTGGGCGACCCGGTCAACGTCACCGTGCCTCCACTCACCACGCAAGAGCCGTTGGAATTACTCACCCGCACATCGTACATCCCTGAACCGAGCAACTGAAAAGTATTCTGCACCTGCCAGGTTTGCCCCCCGTCAATGCTGTATTGCAAAGGAATGACGCCACCTGACGTGGAGATAATAATGGAGCCATTCGGCACGTCGCAAAGGGTTGGATTGAAAGACAAAACGTTCAAAATCTGCGGCGCAGCTGGAGCGGTCAATGTGACGGAAGCTCCCGTCACCGGGCAAGCGCCGCTAGCATTGCGAATCATCACCTGGTAATTTCCCGGCGGCAAAGCAGTGAAAACGCCACTCGCTGCCCAAATCAAACCGCCGGAAATGCTGTATTCCAGCAAAGAATCACCGGTAGCATTGATGACGATGACGCCATTTGGCAAACCGCAATCCGTCGGATTGGCAGATTGAACAGACACAATGCTCGGTTCTGGAAAAATGGAAACCAGTACCGAATCCACCGAGCCATCGTCAGCAGTGACCACGTACAAAGTCGTCGAAGTGGGAAAAGCCAATGGATTAGGACAATCCGTACAACTCAGACCGGCGGTAGGCAACCAGGTGTATGAGTTTGCGCCGGTAGCAAGGAGTTTCGCCGTGTCGCCGAGGCAAAGGTTGACGTCGGCACCGGCATCTACCGTGAGTAAGCGAGTAGGTGAGTAGGCAAGTAGGCAAGTAGAAAAAAGCACCGCTGCGGCAGCGAGCGAAATGGCAGGAAAGTGTCGCCAAACTCCAGTTTGGCGAAGGGTGCGCTCGCCAAACTGGAG
>CAZHLB010000332.1:0-635 GCA_964533005.1 uncultured Saprospiraceae bacterium | reverse complement strand
ACTGCTTTATGGGGCCCACAAACCCGCTTGGGTGTTGGGGTGGCCACCAAAAATGTTTTTTTGGGCGACACCGTTTTTCAAAGCCTTGGATTGTGTTTGCCCGTAGTGTTTTTGCCCTCCGAAACTGGAGAAGGGCGAGTAAAAAACCTTCATGGAAGCAGGTATTTAAAGCCGCCTCTGGATGTTCAGTCATTTGGTGACTGAATTCCAGGCTGCTGCAATGTTCATAGTTAACTCAAAATACGATAGAAAAGGGATTATGAGACCAGCCTCCTTTGTGTAGCTTGGAATAACAATTCAAAAAGCCCGAAATGGCAAGAAGCCATTGCGAAAGTACATGAAACTTTAGTTCTCAGTTTGGCGCAAGGAAGTCCTTCACGAGGAATTGGTCAGGCGCTTTGCCTGAATTGAATGAAAAGTGAAAACGCCCCATGCGGGTTGGTGAGTAAGCCAGGTTAAAAAATTGTGGAACTGGGCGTGTGTGAAGCGTGGGGGAGATGGCGGCAAAGGTAATCGGATTTCGGATTTGGGATTTTGTTTTGTGACCCTGGAAGGGTCAGATTTGCGCCCGAGCCGAAAGGTGACACCTGGAAATCAGGTTGGCTGGCTGAAAAAAATTTTCAATTTTTTTCAGC
>CAZHLB010000331.1:0-7418 GCA_964533005.1 uncultured Saprospiraceae bacterium | reverse complement strand
TGTTTAAGTGCGTCGCATCCATTTTTTTGGTTTTGACAAATATCACTTGGTCAAGCACCGAAACGGGCCCCGAAATCATAATGCTGTCAGGCGAAATGAGGATGGAATCTTTCAGGAAATGGTCAGACGCAAAGCTCAATTCCTGGTCGAGCAGTACCGGGACTTTTCGGCTGGCGGTGGTGTCGAGTTTGACCGAAAAATAGTTGCTGCTGATGTCGGTGACTTTCACGGCGACAAGCTCTTCGATTTTTGAAATCAATTCTTCTCGTTGAAAATCAGTGGTTTGGCGAGATGACAGGTCGAATTCGACGGTAGGTTTCCGGCGGAAAAGGAAGTTGGACATCAAGTTCCACCCTGTTCCGGAAAAGGTCGCCCGGATGTTTTTTGGCGGCGCTTCGACAAATTGTTTGCCCACCGGGAGCTTGAAATCGAGCAAAATGGAGCGGGAAGTTTCGTAGGTTTTGGACAGTTTCACAAACACCCAAAACACCAGGGCGATGCCCATGCAAATCAAAAAAATAGACCGCTCGGAGCTGATGTGGAGCCTGAATTTTTCTGATTTCATTTTGGTGAATGGTGAATGGTGAATGGTGATTGGTGAATGGTGATTGGGGCGTCCCAGTCACCAGTCACCAGTCACCAATCACTATTCTACCTCGATTGGGCCCTTTTTCTTTTCCTTTCCATGGATTGCTTCGGTCATTTCCTTGGAAATGGAATTTTTGGTGATGCGCAGGTAAGTTTTCGTGCCTACTTCGAGCGTGATAATGCCGCCCTCGATTTTGTTTATTCTGCCGAGAATGCCACTGACGGTGACGACCTCCTGCCCTTTTTCCAAGCCTTCGGCAAATGCCGTTTGTTCCTTTTGCTTCTTGGCTTGCGGACGGATGAAAAAGAACCAAAAAACGAGGAGGATGGGCCCGAAGAGCAAAATCATGCGGAGAAATTCATTGCCTCCTGCTCCGCCTTGTAAAAAAATGTAAGACATCATATTAACCGTTGGTTGTGGCGAGTGGCAGCCGTTCATTTTTGGTGAAAGGCAGATGCCTTGCGGCTTCCATGTTTCACCTGAAATGGACGCCGTGCCCTCATTCCAGTGCTTTGTTGACGTAACCTCTGAGGAAAACTTTGGAGTTGGAGGGATAGGTGTTGGCGGTGATAGTCACCGGTTTTTCCTGGAAATCTTGCCTGGATTGGGTGTTGAACGCCACTGTTATTTCACCGCTTTCGCCAGGCGCAACGGCGTCTTTGGGCCATTTCGGAACGGTGCAGCCGCAAGTGGAATGGGCGTTGTTGATGATGAGCGGAACCTTGCCGGTGTTGGTGAATTTGAAGCTATGCTTGACGACCGTGCCTTCTTTCACCTCCCCGAAATCAAAGATTGCTTCCTCGAAAGCCATCTTTGCCACGTTCACCGTGTCGCCCAACCCTTCGGCAGAAATGGGGCTGCGGATGATGGAACTGATTTTTCCTTCGGTCTGGATTTCCTCGACGGAGTCTTCCGATTTGGCAGGCTCTTCTTTACAGCCTGCCTGGAAAATCAGAAGCCCAACAAGAACGCCGAATTGAAGGGCTGTTTTTAATTTGCACGAATTCATAGCTACGTTTTAAAATTTTAGTGGCGGCAAAAGTGAAGTAAAAAGTCAAAAGTCAAAAGTCAAAAGTGCGAGACGTTGAAATTCAGACGGTTAGCGTGATGATTAACAGTCTGAAGTCCAATGTCCGACACTTTTGACTTTTGCCTTTTGACTTGAATAAAAATGCGGATTTACCTGGTCGGTTTTATGGGTTCTGGAAAAACGTACTTAGGCAGGCAGTTGGCGAGCCGGCTGGGTTTTCAATTTTTTGACCTCGACCAGGAGATGGAGCGGCAAACTGGCAAAACCATTTCTCAGATTTTTGAAGAAGAAGGCGAGACTTTCTTCCGAAATTTGGAAGCAAGTAGCCTGCGCTTGACGGAGAAATTGTCGAATTGCATCATCGCAACCGGCGGCGGTGCGCCTTGCTTTTTTCAAAATATGGCTTGGATGAACGATCATGGCATCACGATTTACCTGCAAGCCAAACCTGATTTGCTTGCCCGCCGACTTGAAAATGAAGCCCATCAGCGCCCTTTGCTCGAAGGAAAAAATGGGCAACCCCTGCTTGATTTGATTGAAAAGAAGCTTGTTGAAAGGGTCGGATTTTATGAGCAAGCCCACTTGAGTTTGGAAATTTTGGACGACGGAGAGGAGGCTGAGGAGGAGCTTGCCAAGTATTTGTGGCGTTTCGTGAAGATTTAAAATGGGAGAATTTTCACCGGGAAACAGTCACCGTAAAGGCTGCTCAGGCAGGAGCAGCAGGCTTGAAATCAAATTTTCAGGGAATGTTTACAACTCCACGTAATCAACGAGAAATGAAAAAACAGTTTTAATATCCACGAAAAAAATCTCTGCTATTCCTTGATTTTCAGTAGTCACACAAGCTCGAATCCTCGTTTGCAAGCTCACTCACGATAGGCTCATCTTGCACCAAAATTATCCAGGAAGCCCACACACTTCCTTTTCCCGTGAACATATCCAATCAAAATTGCCGGAGCAATCCTGGGCTTTCGGTGACGCCACGTGCGGCATTTTTCGACTACAACTTCTTCACAATCGAGAGGCTAACTAACAAATCTGGCTTCTTTTTCAGCAACCGTCATTGAGATAAGGCAAGGGCAAGAAACTGTATTGCGGCAAGTTTTACCGGCTTGCGGCTCAGTCAAGATACCCGGAAGTTGTTCGTTGCGAGCAAAGGCGAGTTGTTCACGGAAGGCGCCCTCCCAGATGGTTCCCCCCGCCGATTCTGCCCCCCAACTTTCAGAGTGGCTCGAACTGCTTTCAACTTACAACTTTCCTTTTTCAGCAAGGGTCGAAAACCCAAGCACATTCAAGAACTTACCTTATGCCTTTTTTCATTTTTAGGCAAGGCGCTCAATGCCTTGCTTTTTTTTTGCCTAAAAATGGGAAGGAGGAAAGCGGTGGGAGGATAATTTCAAAGGCAAAGTATGTCGGAAACGGGCAGAGAAATAGCGGGTATTGAAGTGCTTTGCACCATATCACCCGGCAAAAATTCCTTGGGTTCCAAGTATTCCTTGCCGACAGGTTTCGTGAAAACAAGCACTCTTTCCTTTTTCAAATCAACAATCCAATATTCGGGAATGCCTGCATTGGCGTAGAGTGGCAGCTTTACATTTCGGTCTCTAAAAAAAGTCGTGTCTGAGACTTCGATGATAAGCATGACGTCTTCGGGCTGGGTGTATTGATTTTTGTAAAAATCCTTGCGGTACTTGAGAATGGCAAAATCAGGCTGCGGGTCTTCAATTTCGCCAAGCCGGACAGGGTTTTGACCGCTGATGATGTGTTTCCGGTCGGGAATGAGAATCAGCATTTCGTGAAGCCGGTCAACGCATGCCTTGTGTGGGTTTCCGATTGGACTCATTTTGATGATTTTTCCGTGAATTAGCTCCACCCGCTCATCGTCTTTCAGAATGCCGACTTCTGCCATTTTGTAATATTCGGAAACCGTGAACCTGCGCCTCGTCCCCAGGTACTTTTCCCAAATTTCTCCGTTGAGCAACTCCACCTGTTCGTCATTTTTCAAAATGCCAGCCTCCGCCATTTTGCGATATTCTGCGACGTTGAACCGCCGGGGTTCAAGCTCTTGCGAGATTTGATTTGCGACTTGAATGGACATGATTTGTATTTTTATTTAGGTCACGAAGCCATCGCCACAGCCGAATAGTAGGATTGCTTCATCTCCAGGTTTCTTTGCTGCGCCTCGATTTCATGCCTCAACTCACCTTTGTTTTTGGAAAGCAGCGCCAGCAAGTCAAACTTGTCCAACTCATACATTTCAGCGATTTTGAAAGCCAGACGCAGCAAATATTCAGGTGTGTCTTTGCCTGCCTCTGAGCGAGGGATGCGGAAATGGAAAGGTTCTTCAAATTGAATGTAAGGTGGTGGTTGGAGGAGGAAATACTTAGCTGTAGTCTCAGCAAGTGTCCATCCTTTTGATTGGAGGAAAGCGATGATATTTCGTGATTTTGGCTGCATGGCTATTTTATTGAATTGGGAAACAAGTTAAAAACAAAGTCGAAAAAAGGCAGGTTTACTTCGTTTTCGAGGGGTATAAAAATCCGCTTCGTGTTTTTTCGCTTGGAC
Source organism: uncultured Saprospiraceae bacterium (assembly GCA_964533005.1). Classification (GTDB taxonomy): domain Bacteria; phylum Bacteroidota; class Bacteroidia; order Chitinophagales; family Saprospiraceae; genus UBA6168. The sequence goes on along the minus strand of CAZHLB010000331.1, from coordinate 3,234 downwards.
ATTTCAATTTCTAATGAAGGGTAAAACCAAAATGCTTTTCCTCTCAGCGTCAGCTCGCCGTCTTCTTTTTTCACCCATTCTTTCTTGTTTTTTTGCATCACGAGTACGATTAAAACCAATGGTGTGTGTCCGCCAACGGTGCTTGTCAAATCCTTTCTCCGCTGAACGAGGTCGTTGAAATTTTCCACTTCGAGGTCGAAAACGAGACCTTCTCTTTTTCCGCTGGTTTTCTTTTGTGAAGTTGCCTTTAGTTGCACATCCACTGCCTTTCCCGCTGATGAGTAACGAGTTTTTCCCATCATCTGATAGGTATGGATTTTCTCCAGCCGCAGGTCAACGCCATAGTCTCGTTCCGGTTTGGCAACGTCAATTCCTTTGAATGCCGCCATGATGCCAATGAAATGCTTGGATAGTTGTTCTTTGATGTGTTCGTCGGTCATGATGTTTGTAATTTTCTCACGAAGAATAAGAATCAGCTTTTCACCCTGCTCACCGCAAACTTCTTCACCACCGAAACCGCCAAGTGCAACCCCACCCCAAACAGCGCCCAAAAAATCATTCTCGCCCGCCGAATCAGACCGAAAGTCAAGCCCAGCGCAGCCGTGTAGCCCAGGAAAGACAAGGCAGTGCTGATGCCCGCCTCGTTCACGCCCAAACCTTGCGGGATGATGAAAAACAGCGTGGCGCTCGTCGCCACCATGCCTGCCACGGCGACCAGGTCGGTAAGGTGCGGCGTCAAACCGAGGATGGAAAATATCATCAACAACTCCAGCAGGTTGAACGACCTGCCGAGGAATTTGAAGAAAAATGCCTGGAAAAACCTGCCCACCGGCATCGGGTCACTGCGGTATTCTTCCACGATTTTCAGCTTTTTCAAAACGTAACCGGCGATTTTCGAGGGGGCATTCGAGAGGGAAAGCCAAATCATGCCCAACGCTCCGACGCCAAAAAAGGAGGCAACCACCGCCAACGGCACGTAATAACTCGCCGGAACGTCCACCACCATCAAAGTAATCCAGACGCAACTCGATGAAAACAGCATCCCCGAAGTGGCATGGATGAGCCTGTCCACCACGACTGCCCGGCTTGCCGTATGCCAGTCGAGCCACTGCGTCAGGTGTTTGATTTTGTAAGGCTCGCCGCCCAATCCAGCCAGCGGAATGATGGTATTGTATGCCTCGCCGGTCAGTTGATTGAACAGCAAATCGGGGAAGGAAACCTTGCCTTGCACCAGGGTGCGGATGCACATCGTGTTTGCCAAAATCCAGATGATGGCGACACTGAAAACGAGGAAAACCTGGCTGCCCACCTTTTGCAGCGAATTCGCCACTTCCACGATGTCGAACTTGAAAACCAGCAGGCACAAAATGCTCACGCCGAGCAAGTAGAAAAATATCGGGTCAACACGGTCGAACAAGGTTCCCTGACCGCCTTCCTTCGCCACGTTGGAAGCGTGGACGGATTTGGAAATCATCACCGCCGTCGCCGTCGTGCCCAGCACTGCTAACCAAAACATGGCTTTGTACAAAAAGAAAATGCAGAGAACGAAGGTGAGCAGGGCGGTCACGTCTTGCTTGTTCAGTTCCCGAAGAAGGTTGCCGAAAAAGCCGCCCGGTGAGGTCACCCCCGACCCCTCAAGGGGAGTTGCAGCTTGCCGCCTGACCGGAGATGCCATTTCGAGCTTTGCTCCACGCTGTTTGAAGGCGAAAGATGCCATTTGCGCCAGCATGTAAATTGCCAGGGAAGCCAGAATGGTCACGGCAAAAAGATAGACTTGAGACCCGGTCGCCCGCCAGGCGCTGATGCCGAGGGCGCTGAAAAATATGACGTATCGTAGGTTGCCAGCCAATCGCCCGTACCAGTCGCCGAAGCGTGACGAACGCAAAGTCAACCTCGCCACCTCGCCGTCGCAGCCGTCGAGGATGGCGGCGAGTTGGAAAATCAATGCTCCACAAACTATCAACTCGTAACTGCCGAATGCGGCAAACCATGCGCCAAGCAAAGTCAACAGGAAAACCACCGTCGTCACCCAACTTGGGTGCAAGCCCAACCGGGCAATTTGAAAACTGAGTGGGATGGAAAAATAGCGGTTGATGTTGCGGCTCACCCAGCCGTCGTCGGGGTGGACGAGGGTTTCATGCAGGCGGCGCTCCGCCTCCCTTTTCATGCCGGGGTAATCCACGTCTTGCCAAAAAGCGTTGTCGAGCGCTACCGCACGGACGCCTGTTTCATCAATAAATCTTTGAATGATGCCGCTCACGGAATGTGCGCCACCCTGCGCTTCGGCGGCGACCCGCTTGCCATAGCCTGCCGGGAAATAAAAAAGCCCCGTGTCCACGAGGTCGTATTCGCTGATTTCCTTGCCGATGTTGTGGATGAAACCTTTGCGGGAAGACACTTTAGTTGCATCGTCCATGTCGAAGACGCCCGGCAGGTTGCCGTCGCAGGCGAGGGCGGGCAAGTGCGGCTGCGTGGTGGCTTTTTGGATAAAATCACTGACCGTTTCCGGCGAAAAAATGTGGTCGGACATGGCGAGCAAAAACGGCTCGTCGAAGCCCGCCGCACCTGCGCCGAAGGTCACGCCATTGCCTTTTTCAAAGTCTTCGCACTCGACGTATTCGATGTCCAATTTTCGCAGGCGGCGGCTGTGTTTCATCGTCCTGACCACTTGCCTCCGGTAGGCGCCGACGACAATTCTGAAATGCTCGACGCCAGCATGATGCAGCGTCAAAACGGCACGTTCGAGCAGGCGCAAGCCGCCGACTTCGAGCAGCACTTTGGGTTTTTGAATGCCCCTTTCCCGAAATCGCTGGCTGCGACCGGCGGCAAGGATGACCGCATTCTTGACGGTGGTGGAATGTCGTGTAGCTTGTTTTTCGCCGCCGGGAGCGGCAAGGACTGTTGCTGAGTTCATACAAATGGATTGGTGCGGTACGAAAATTCCGTTTTTAGAATGTCGCCTTTTCTGCTTTAGCGGATGAAAAAGTAAAAGGTTTACGAGGGAAGTTTGAGTGGAAAGTAGGTGCAAGTCTTTCAAAAGGTTCGATGCAAACAGGCTCAACAGGAGGAAGTTTGCCGACCCGGGAGGTTTTGCCCGGCTTATTTTTCCACATCAGGTACTGGTTGCTGCCAAAGTTTTTTGGCTTGGGAGAGAAAACTGAATTGTCGCTTTAACTGGCTGGAGCGGTTCTTCGCTGCGTTTCCCGATTTTCTTTTCGGCGGCAAAGGTATTTT
>CAZHLB010000330.1:0-7427 GCA_964533005.1 uncultured Saprospiraceae bacterium | reverse complement strand
AAACGGCAGCAATTCTTCATTAAAATTTAAATGACTCCAGTCTTTTTTCTCCCCCCAATCTTTATGGATGATGCCCAGGCGCACGTACTCGTCCGGGAAAAAGGAATAGGGCTTCTTTTGGTGCAGGGGCGCCGAGTCCAGTTCGTCGGTCACTGCATCCCAGGTCTGACGAATGCTTTGCGCAGGCAAGTGGTTTTCCAACATGAATTTCCATTCTGCTTCCGGCAAGTTTGAGGAGCTGACACTCTTCCAGAAATCATGTTTTTCCCGGTATTCGGTTTCGTCGTTCCCGGCTTCCATGACGCCTTGAAGTCCTTTCAACTGCACTTCCCGAAATAGCAAACGCCAGGCATAGAGGTAAAAAAGAACCTCTCCGACGGTGCAAAAAATGATTTTGAAGCCATTCAGGGAAAGCTTCTGCTCGAAGGGCAATCGCTTTTTGAAGGCTTCCATATTTTCGGTAGGATTGTACAGGTGGTGATAAAATTCAGGCACGGCGCTGGGGTCATCCGTCATAAAAGACTGCATATCGCGTGTGCCGATAAACATGGCGTCCATCATGTCTCGATAAGGCATCCAATCGGTGTCCTTCCAATTCGGTATTTCGCCTTCCTGGTAAGAGTAATTGTAGGGGATTTCAATGAAAGGAATCTCCGGAAACTGGCTTTCGATTTTGCTCTGGTATTCCCTGCGATGCAGGTAGAGCAAACGGTCTTTTGCTTTGTCCGCAAAGACGAAAGCGCCGCCACAAATGCCGAGGTGGTTGTAAATGAAATCGTTAAAGCCTTTGCGGTCCAGGAAATTTTCAAAGCGGCTCCCGCTCTTCCTGGATTCCTCCAGGATGGCTTCTTCCAGCTTTAATACAAACTGCCAGTATTTGCGCTCTGAATAAGGGACGCGGGCTTTACCAGGAGATGACTCATTCATGAGACGGGGATTGGGAGGGTGAATGTTTTGGTTTCTTTTCGCCTCAATAATAGCCAGGCAAAAGTTATCTAAGGTTTTGAAAGCCGGGAGCGACACGCCGCAACTTTAAAAAACTTTTCCCACCTGCTTCTTTGTCCCGGTACAAGTTTCACGCCTCGTGAGACAACTCATTTTTAAGATAAAATCAGCGCCATGAAAGATGCCAGTCAAAACTTCCTTTTCGCCCCGGATGCCCCCCGGTCATCCTCCAACGGCGATGCCCACACGTCCATTTCCGCCAACTTGGAATTGCTGAAAAACGCCTGGCGAAACGTGAGCGTACAAGCCATCCGGGAGGGGTTCGACCGATTGAGCGCAGACCTGGAGGCGGTGCGAGGTGGCAACCAGGCGGCTTTGCGGCAAAGTTGGCAGTCTAACGTAGCGCCTTTGCTGCCAGGAGAGCCTTGCCGCTGGGTGAAACAAACCTTTTTTGAAGAACGGCTGCGCTACCTGGATTGCATTTCAGGCAAAAACTCCACGCCGGGCTGGTTTGTGCAAGCATGTGTAGGGGAGGTAGAATGCCAGTTGCAAACGGCGAAATCACAGTTTGAAAAAATCACTATTTGGCTTCAACTGCACACGTGAAGACACTCGCAAAACCCACTGCCAATGAACGACTGGTACCCACCCTTTCACCCGTTTGAAGAACAAGTTCCCGACCAGGCGCTCATCTGGGATGCAGGCAATTTTTCAGAGTGGATGCGCTTGCAAGCCGGGTGGCTCGTCATTGACTCGGAGGAACAATATGCCCGGATTCGCCATCGGAATTTCCGCCGGGTGGTGCTGCTCCTGGAATTGGGCTGGAACGGAAGCCCGCCATTTTGCCTGCTGGGCGCTCGTAAATTGCTCGAACTGCGATGCGAATGTCTGTATTTGAGCACCTGCATTGTCGTGGTGACCATTTCTCCACTGACGCTGTTGGCTCGCAGTTCGGCATTGACCTACTCCCTGGTCGGCAGCCTGGCAAACGCCGTGGTGGAATTTCCTCTCGGATGGAAGGACGTCGTTCAGAATGCGCCCGACGGTTGGGCTTGCAAGGCGCTCGACGTATTGACTTATCTGCTGTTTCGGTGCGGCGCTCGGCATGGTTCAGTCGAAGAGTTGCTCTACCGCTTTTGCAACATGTTGGAAGGCGTCTTGCATGGCGCTTCCGGCAAATTACAGGCGTGGTGGACACATGTGATTGCGCCGGTCACTGCCAAAGTGCTGCATTGTTACCAGCAAGCCCAATTAGCGACGCCCTCCTTGCATCATCCTTTGATGCAGCAAGAGTTTGTTTTTTCAGAAATCAGCTTCCTGCACGACTGCATCGAAGCGGAAATAAACCGCCTGCAACTCGTGGCATTAGCAGGTAAAAAAGAGTCGGTAAAAATCATCGCCGGGGAAATCATACAAATGGTAGAAGCTATGCGCCAGTGTTTCCTGACCCTGGAAAAAGCCGCTCAATCGCCACAGGAAATCATTTGTCCATAAATTTTTATCGCCATGCAAAATCGTATCGTTCACATCATTTTCGTGCCCGACAACAAAGACAGGTTGCAGGGAGTCATCCATCAGATTTGCACCCTCGACTTGTTTATCGTTCCCGCAGCCAGCCCTCTGCAAATTCGCAACATCCTCAGCATGCTCGACCACGACGCCGAGGTGGTGCTTTGGGTGCATGTCAACCAAAATGAAAAAGACCTCGACGGCTACCCCAGCAACCTGGTCTGGTCTGACCGCTTGCGCGGCAACCTGGGGGCTTGGGACAAGGTCGTGCATCGTGAGGCAAAGGTTTATTTCTTCACTACGGTCGGCGTGGACAAAGTCAAAGGCGAGTTGTTGCCCGAAGGTGGCAATCTGGTAAAGCAGACCGCAAGAGGCGAGTGGGTCTATGCCTTTGGCATTTTTTACGAAAAAAATCGCAAGCACGTGCCGCCTACGCAAACGGTGGGCGAATTGCTGAGAGGCGACTGGCAAAAGGCTCCACCTTACGCTTTCAAACATCCGTTTGGCTGGGGCGTCCGGCAGTTTCGCCAGACGTTCGACGACCGGCACATCGAGGACATTCTTGGCGCCATGCTCCCCGAAGGCTGCGACAGTTGCACGTTGGAAGTGTTGAAACCGGGGTTCTCCGGTTCGTTCATTTTAAAAGCATCGTGCAAGCGCCAGCAGGAAACCACGCACTACGTCCTGAAAATCTCCAAAAACCAGGCTGACCTCGATGCCGAGTTTCGCCTGACGCAGGACAACCGCTTTTTTTACCTGCCCAAGTCCAAATTTCTCATCGCCGAACCGTTGGGCAACGAGCGGCTTGTGCATGGCTGGACTTGCCTGCGCTCCAGGTTTGCCAAAGACAAAGAGACTTTGCGCAGCTACCTCCGGGCTCGGCTGAACGACCCTTCCGCCGATTTGTGCGCCATCCTTTCCCGTTTGCTGGATTCATTCGCTGAGTTTGACGCCACTTTGCGAGACCAGGAAAACGGTAGCGTCGCCGATTATTTAACGGGTGTTCCGCCGTTGAGCGGCGGCTTCATTCAGCAGGGAGTTCGTTACAAAGGCTTGTTAATCAACCACTCGAACGAAGCAAATATCCGCTCCTGCCTGGAAAAAACGCTCCCGCTTTTTTCCCCGGAGCAACGCCTGAAATGGGAAATCACGCCAGAGCGAATGGAAATGCTCGACAGGTTGCTGGCGCAAGATGCCCGATGGGTCAACCAGTTGGAAACCAATTCCGAAGGCACGTATTGCACGCCGCTCAAGTTCGTTCACGGCGATTTTCACACGGCAAACATCCTGGTGGATGCGACGGGGCAACATTTTGCCTTCATTGATTTCGCCAACGTGCCGGAACGACCCATCGCTCATGCCTTGCTCGACTTGGGCAAACTCAGCGCAGACTTCGACATCTCTATTTTCCCTGAAGACTGCCTGGTGCAACAGCTCAATTTGCTGGAGGAATGGGTGACGGAGCATCGCCGTTGGCTCTTCGGGCTGCCGCCTCTCTGCGCCTGCCTGCCTGTGCTTCGCATTCGGGAAATGAATGACTGGCTGCTTCAATATGCCATCCGGGTTCACCGGCAAGATTTGGGCGAGCAGGAAATTGCCAGGCAGTTTCACCTGGTTCGGCTTCATTTTTTGCTGAAAGCGCTGGGATATTGCCACGAAGCCCGCGAGAAGATGATATTCTTCCTGCGAGCAAGCCTGGATGTGATGGATTGGTTGACCGCCAGAGCGGACGGGGCAGCCGGGAACCGGCAATGATTTTTCTAATCCAACTTTGAATCCTCATTGAAATACACGTTGCCATGAAAATATCTCTACTCCTCATCCTTCTTTCTGATGCCCGTTACCTTGTCTGGAAAAGGTTGCAAGGTTTGCTACATCCCCTTTTTAAATTACTCATTCCGATTGCCGGCATTGCATTTCTCATCCTCGTGATGAGTTTGGACGGACTTTTTCAAGACCCGCCCTGCTGGTGGCATGATTGCTGAAAAGAACATGAATCAAAATAAAACGCCCCTTCTCCAGCAATGCCGAAAAAGGGGCGCTTCATTTATCCACTACGTTTCAGTTTGCAATAACGTCACTTCGCCACCACAATCCGAAGCACTTTCACCTGTCCTTCGCCGCTGCGCACCTGCAAGAAATACAAGCCATTTTGCAGTGCATCGAGCGGCAGGACGAGGTTCGACTCGCCTTCTATGACCTCCCGTTGCAACAACCACCTGCCTGCCAAGTCCGTCAGACCGATGATGCCTTGCTGGAAATCTCCTTCGATTTCCACGTTCAGCATTTCGCTTGCCGGGTTGGGGAAAGCCATTACTTGCCAGTTCTCGCCCATTGCCGTGCTGGGGCAATCGGAGATTTTATTCCCTCGCAAAAAGGCGTTCATATCCTGCACGGCGCTCCCATTGTCGCCCACCGGTATCGTAAATAGTTTGATTTGCATGATGCGTCAATTTTTCAAAAAAAAAATTCGACCGCCAAAGGCGGTATTTATTTCCCGCTTGTTGGCTGCAAAAATGCACGGGGGTCGTCCCTCCCCCTGCATTTTTTTGCCAACTCGCTTTAGCTCAAATGCAAAGCCAGATGGGCTACCCACTGACTACGGGCGGGAAACCAGGCGGAAGCCATAGTTGACGCGGCGGTAGTCGGGGAGGTTCCTGTAGCGATACGCCGTCCGGCAGTACTCCGCAACGTAGTCCCAGCTACCGCCACGGACAATGCGGTACCAGCCGCTTTCGGCTCCCTGGTAGTCTTTGCCCCGCGCCTGGTTGGGCTGTTTTTTTTCCCCGCCACTACTTATGCCGCTTTCGGTTCCCTTGTAGTCCTTGTCCAGCGCCTCCAAATAATCGCCGTGCCAGTCCCAGCACCATTCCCATACATTTCCGCTCATGTCGGACAAGCCGAGGGCGTTGGCATTTTTCGTGCCGACGGGGTGGGTGCGGCTGCCACTGTTTTCCCCAAACCAGGCGACGTCATTCAAATTGTTGCCGCCGGAGTAAATGAACGGCGAATGTCGTTTTCCGCCCCGTGCGGCGAATTCCCATTCGGTTTCAGTGGGTAGGCGGAAGCCATTGGCGGTGGGGTCGGGCTTAATTAGCCAATTTTTTCGACTGCCGCTCTCATTGGTCGGGTCTTGCTGTGTTGAGTTTATCATGTAGGCGGGCTTCAAATTGCACTGCTCGCTCGCCCAGTTTGCGTACTGGACTGCATCGTACCAGTCCACATTCACGACGGGGTTGTCGCCGTACATGCCCCAGCTATGGCTGAAATATTCGTGCCCGGTGGCTTTGCAAAAGAGGAAATATTGCCACCAGGTGGTTTCGGTTTTTGCCATTTTGAAAGTGGAGACTTCCGCCGGGTACGGTGTTTCGTCGTCGCTACAGTTTTTATCGCCAGGCAGGCATCCCATAATGAAGGTGTCGCCCTCGACGAAGACCATATTATTTAAAGGATAGTACCGCAATAGAAGGGAGTCCAAAGCAGCGCTGTTCACCATGCGCACGGCATCCCGAATACTTCCAAGGGGGTCGGGGTTGTCAGAGGGCAAGTCCCGAAGGAACCTAATGACATCTATGTTTTCGACCAGGGTTGCTGCACTGCGAATGATTTCCTTCGCTACCTGGAAGTCGCCGGTCTCGCTTTTCCAGAAGCCGACTTCGAGCATGGCTTTGGCGACTTGTTCAGGCAAAGCGCCGAGATTGGCGGCGCCTTCGAGCTTGACGAGAGCGGAGTCATATTCGAGTTTGTACACGTCGGTGCGGGCGTTGCGCAAGATGAGACGGACGACACCAGCGTTGGATTTTTCAAGTTCGTCGAGGGCAGCTTTGGCTTTGTCCCGCTCGGCATCCGCCCTGTTTTTTTCCTGGGTGGCACGGTTGAGGGCTTGCTCGGCTTGGTCATGCAGTTGTACGGCTTCTGCGGTGCGCTCCACGGCGATGCGGAAGTTTTCTTCGGCAATTTTTCGCTGCTGCTCAGTGGCGGCTTTTTCTTTTTTGACTTGTTCGAGAGCAGCTTTGGCTTTGGCTTCCTCGACTTGGGCTTTTCGGAAGCTTTCGTCAGCTTTTGCAAGCGCCGCTGTTGCCTCGTCTGTTTTTTGCAAAGCGACTTGGGCACTGCTGTCGGCAATTGACCCTTGCATTTGAGCCTGTTTTGCACTTTGTATTGCCTTTTTTTCGGCTTGATTGGCTTGAAAATAAAACCAAACCGCAAATACAGCCAAGCTAAACGCCAGTAGTGAAACTATGAATGCCAGCTTGGTACGACGTCTTGCTCGTCTTTCATTTTCTATTGCAAATTTTCGCTGAGTTTCTGCTTCCTCCTTCGAGGCAATAGCTTCAATTCTTTGCCTCTCTGCTTCTTCTTTTGCTTCAATCGCAATTGCTTTTTGGCGCTCAGCTTCCTCTTTCGAGGTAATAGCTTCAATTCTCTGCCTCTCCGCATCCTCCTTTGCTTCAATCGCAATTACTTTTTGGCGTTCAGCTTCCAATTGTGCGGCAATCGCCTGGTGTTTTGCGATTTCAGCCTGATTTTTTTGAAGTTCTGCCTCTTCACGAGCCTTATCCGCTTGTTCTCTAAGTCGCCGTTCTTTCTCTGCCTGTTCAGCTTTTTCTTTCAAAACTCTTTGTTCTTCTGCTATCCTTCTTTCTTCTTCCTCTTTCACCAGACGTTCCGCCGCAATTCGCTTTTGTTTAGATTTTACAACCGGTGTGACCATCGTGTCGTGGCTCAATTCGTAAGTGTATCCCCCGTGCAAGCTCGGCTCCGCCCGCAGCAGGTGGCTGTTGACCAGCGCCTGCAAGGTGGCGGGCGTCACGCCGTAGCCTTTGTAAATCTGCCCTTCGTACAGGCTAAGGCGGCGTTCCTCCTCCTCGAAAATTAGCCCTTCCTCCACGAATTTTCGGGCGGCAAGCTGCTGCGCCGGGTCGGCGATGGCGGCGATTTTTTCATCGTAATAGTTTTCGATGATGGCGTCG
>CAZHLB010000329.1:0-7494 GCA_964533005.1 uncultured Saprospiraceae bacterium | reverse complement strand
GTTGGGACGTCGGACGTCCCAACCACCAAATCACCAAATCACCAAATCACCAAATTTCAATGGTCAGCATCATCATGGGCAGCGACTCCGACCTGGGCATCATGCGGCAGGCGGCGGACGTGCTGCAATCCTTCGGCATTCCCTTCGAAGTCACCATCGTTTCCGCTCACCGGACGCCGGAGCGGATGTTTGAGTTTGCAAAAAATGCGCACCTGCGGGGCGTCCGGGCCATCATTGCCGGGGCAGGCGGGGCGGCGCATTTGCCGGGCATGGTGGCTTCACTCTCGCCGCTGCCGGTCATCGGCGTACCGATAAAATCTTCCAATTCGATGGATGGGTGGGACTCCGTTTTGTCCATTTTGCAAATGCCAAACGGCGTCCCGGTGGCGACGGTGGCGCTGAATGCCGCCAAAAACGCAGGCATTTTAGCGGCGCAAATCATTGCTTCCGGCGACCCGTTGCTGCTGGATAAAGTGCTGGCTTTCAAGCAAAAACTCGCCGATGAGGTGGCGGTGAAATTCGAGCGGCTTGAACGGTTGGGGTACGAGGAGTTTTTAAAAGAGAAGCAAAAATGACTTTCCACGCCAACGGCAAGCTCCTGCTCACCGGCGAATATTTCGTCCTCGATGGGGCGCTTGCCCTGGCGTTGCCGGTGCGGTTGGGGCAAAGTTTGGAATGCCAATTTGTTGAAAACGAGGGCAGTTTGACCTGGCAGAGTTTCGATGAAAAAGGAGCGTGCTGGTTCGAGGCAGTTTTCGAGTCGGAAAGTTTCAACTGCCTGCAAAGCACCGACCCTGCCGTTGCGGAGCGCCTTCAAAAAATTCTGAGAGAAGCCAGCCAATTAATACAAAGTGACCGGGTGACTTCAAGTCACCCGGTCACTTTCGACTTTCAAAAAACGGCGCTCGTCAAAACCCGGCTTGAATTCCCTCGTGCCTGGGGGCTTGGCTCCAGTTCCACCTTAATATATTGTATAGCGCAATGGGCGCAGGTGGACGCCTTCGAGTTGCAGTTCAGCACCTTCGGCGGCTCAGGTTACGACATTGCTTGCGCTGGCGCAAACAGCCCAATTTTGTATCAATTGAAAAACGGGCAACCGAAATTCGAGCCTTGCCGCTTCGAGCCGCCGTTTGCCAATTGCCTGTATTTCATTTATTTAGGCAAAAAACAAGACAGCCGGGAAGGCATCGCCCGCTACCGGGCGGCGGCGGGGATTGGGGATTCGGGATTGGGGATTGGGCAGAAAATCGTGGATGAAATTTCTGAGTTGACGAAAGAATTCCTGTCAGCGACGTCGCTGGCTGATTTTGAAAAATTAATCCAGGAGCACGAGCGTCTGGTCGGCGAAACGCTAAAATTGCCAAGAGCCAAAGACTTGTATTTCAACGACTTTTGGGGCGAAATCAAATCCCTCGGCGCCTGGGGCGGCGACTTCGTTTTGGCTACAAGTGACCGCCCGCAGGCAACGACAAAGGCATATTTTCACCAAAAAGGCTTCGAGGTCGTGCTGCCATTTTTTGACTTGGCGCTTGTCCCCGGCAGCGGAACCCTGCCGGGAAATTTTTCGTAAACCCGCAGAACGTCGCTGGAAAATTCGTTTACATTTGCGTCCCGTTTTGAAAAAAGCGGCAGTTCTTTTGAAAAAAGGTCGGGTGGCCGAGTGGCTAGGCAGAGGTCTGCAAAACCTCGTACAGCGGTTCGACTCCGCTACCGACCTCAGAAGTGAGAGGGGGAGAAAGTAAGAGGGGTGAGAGAAGCACATTCTCTCACCCCTCTCACTTTCTCCCCCTCTCACTTTCTCTACTTTCGATGAGCCTCTAATACTCTAAGTTGCCTCTTCGATTTTTCTGCCTGATTATCCTTCCTTCAACCTTTCCTTTTTCCCGTTTTTTCCCATCCAATCCGCTTTACACAAGCGCCATTTACCCGTCCTGTCGCTGCCTGTCTCACTGAGCCGTTTTTGGCATTTCAACTGCGCAAAGGCGGTTTGGATGAGATAGGCAAAACAGGCATCAACTTTTACGCCGGGTACTCCACAAAATTCCGAGGCGTCTCGTACAGCCTGATTGCCAGGTCGAAACGAGCATCGAGGCGTTGGCGCAAGATGTTCCAAATCACGAAACAGATATTTTCGGCAGTCGGAATCAGCGTCTTGAATTCCTCCACATCGAGGTTCAGGTTTTTGTGGTCGAGGCGCTTTTCCACGTGCTCGAAGATGAGTTCTTTCAGGTGTTTCAGGTCAATGAGCATGCCTGTTTCCGGGTCGGTTTCGCCGGTGACTTTCACCTCCAATTCATAGTTATGCCCGTGAAAATTGGCGTTGCTACAGACGCCAAAAACCTCGCAGTTTTTTTCGTCCGACCAGGCTGGATTGAACAGGCGGTGAGCAGCATTGAAGTGAGCTTTGCGGAAAACGGAAATTCTCATTTGACTGAAGTTTGATTTTGCAGGCAGGAACAAAAGTGAAGTCAAAAGTAAAAAGGTAAAAGTAAAAAGTGGGAGGCACGGCTGCCGGAGCCGGGTCTCCCACTTTTTACTTTAGCCTTTTTACTTTTGACTTAAATAGCTGTAAGTCCGTTTTCTGACAAAATTGCCGCTCCTGCGCCATGCCCGGCGAGCAACTTTAATTCTCTACTTTTGCCCTTCGATAATTGCCTCCCGAAGCCATTCTCATCAATTTCTCAATTCTAACACAAACTCAATCACTGTGCTTGATAAAGGTTGAAAAAGTAAACGAAAGTTGGTTCAAACCCTTGTCGTTCAACAATTTGAATCAACCCTTGCCGACTTTCAACTCTCATCAACACTCGTTTAAATCTGTTCTCATGAAGCAACTCTTACTTGCTGTTACTGGAGTGGTGCTTTGCACTGTTCTGAGCGCACAAACCGTGCAGCGGCTGGTGCTCACCGAAGAATTCACCAACGCCAGTTGCCCGCCTTGCGAGGCGCAAAACCCAGGCTTCAACGCCCTGATGGAAGGCAACACTGCAAAAGCCGTTGTGCTGAAATACCAAACTGATTGGCCCGGCTACGACCCGATGAACGAGCAAAACCCCGACGAAGTCCAGACCCGGGTGACCTACTACGGCGTGACGGGTGTGCCCAACGTGCGCATTGACGGAACGGTCAATGCAGGCACCGCAGGTCAGGTGACCCAGGCGATGATTAACACCGCTTATGCCATTCCTTCAAAATTGGCTATCAATCTGACGCATGTTTTGAGCGCCGATTTATCCACGATTGACATCAAATGTGAAATCATCAACCCCGACACGCTGAATGAATTCAACGTGGCGGACGCAAGGCTTCGCCTCGCCATCATCGAGAAAAATCTGTATTTCCCGACGCCTCCCGGCTCCACGGCGGAAACGCATTTCAACTACGTGATGCGCAAAATGCTGCCCGATGCAGTTGGTACGCTGGTGGGTGCAATTGCTGCTGGCGACACGGCTACTTTCTCCTGGTCGGTGACGCTTCCACATTATCTGTACGATTTGAACGAAGTCAGTGTTGTGGCTTTCGTGCAATCGCAAGGAAGCAAAACTGTTTACCAGGCTGCTATCAGTGAGCCGCAACCTGTAACCGAAGTTGTCCCCGATGCTGGCTACCTTGCCAACACCACGCCTCCCGCCGGACTTTGCGACTATTCACTCACACCGAGCCTCATTGTGCTAAACGAAGGCACGGTGGAAATCACCTCCCTCGACCTCAGTTATTCTATTAACAGTGGAACGCCAGTGGTGAAAAACTGGACGGGTAACCTGCTGCCTGGCAACCAGGAAACCGTAAATTTCGACCCGGCGACCATTCCACCCGGCACCGTGACGATTGAATATGCCTGGACGAACATCAACGGAATCTATGCCAATGACCTGAATGGTTTTAACGAGAATTCCGTTTTTCCTGAAGTTTTCGCCACCGTCCCGCCCACGCCTGTTGGCTTTGAGCTACTCGCCGATATGGAAGCCGATGCCATCACTGGCACACCCACTCATACGACGGTGGAAAGAGGCGACATCACTGAATTGATGGTGGTTGACAAGGCAATGATTGAATCTATTATTGGTGGTACGGCGCCTGCAAACGTTGGCGGCTTTGCCCAATCAAACCAGTCTATTCTGGTGGGTCTCTGGTGGACGCCTCCCGGTACGGTGACGACTATGACTTTTGACAAAGTGGACTGGACGGCTCGGCAAAAAGACTCCCTGACTTTCGACCTCGCTTATCGCCAATATACCACCGAAAACGACCGCCTGGAGGTACTCGTTTCCACCGATTGTGGCGAAAACTGGACGGTAGTTTACGATTATGCAGGCGCTGAATTGGCAACGGTTGGTGCAAACACCAGCTTCTTCACACCATCCGCGACCCAGTGGCGCACGGAAGCCGTTGATCTTTCCGAATTCGACGACCAGCCCGAAGTGCTCGTGCAATTCAAAATCACCGCTGACTTCGGCAACAACATGTTCCTCGACAACATCAATCTTTTCGGCTCCATCGTCAGCAGCGTGGAAGACGTGATTGCCAACGGCACGGTCAACGTCTACCCGAACCCGGCATCTACAAATGTTCACATTGACTTCCTCCTCACAAAGCCCACCGATTTAACCATCAAGGTTTTTGATGCCTTTGGTAAATTAGTTCATAACATTGCCACCGATGTCAGTTTCAATTCTGGCGGCCATTCCATTGCATGGGAAAGCTCCGTCCCTTCTGGTTTTTATTTTATCAAAATAGAAACAGAAGAAGGAGAAATCACGCAAAAGGTTTCTATTATTCGATAGAAATTCTGTTACTTATAGTAACTCGGACAATAGACTTGATGCGGCCCTAGAAATCAGCAAGTTACAAACAACTTGCTGATTTTCAGTGTCGCATCAAGTCCAGTGTTCGAGTTGCTTTTCTCTCAAAACCTTCATCATTAAATCTCATCAAAATGAAAAAAATTTGCACAATTACTCTGGTTTTAAATCTTCTTACAAACTTCTCCTTTTTGTTTGCACAACCTACTACCTGCGCTGTAGTTCAACGAGTAAATATCAATACAGGAATCAATCCCCACAATGGTCAACCTTATTCTATTGGTCAAGTAGATCCCGACTGGAAGGTTGTATCTGGCCCTGATAATTTTCCTGCAAATTCGCCTGTATTTGTTATCTCACCAGATCCGGCGTGGGACGTATTTCCCAACGCACAATGGATAAGTCCTTTCACTGAAGCCCAATTGCCTTCAAACAACGAGGAAATCCCTTATGTTTTTGAGTATTGCTTTTGCGCATATGACGATGGTGATTCAAAAAAAAATGAATCCCACGGTTTTGGACATCTGTATCTTGAAATAATGTCAGATGACTGGATTTCAGAAATAAGATTTAATGGTCAAGTTCTTGCAAATCCGATAAGTCCTCAAAATTCATCGAATGCTTATTTTCACTTTGAAGATCGAGTAATTATTGATTTAGCAGTACTGGTGCAAGAAGGTGAAAACTGTCTTCAATTTGACCTTCATAATTTAGGAGGGGTAGTAATGGGGGTCTCTGCAATAGGTTTTTTAGAGGATACTCCATTTTCTAACATACCTCTCCTTCAACCTTGGTGTTGCCAAGAGGTAGATTTATCAGTTACAAAAGACTGGCGTAACGATTGGCAATCTCCGGGTGCTAATGGATGGTTTGATATCCGAGTAACAAATAATTCTTTAGAACAAACCGCAACCAACATCCATTTTCAAGATTTATTACCCCCCTGTGCGCATTATATAAGTCATTCTTTTTCATCCAACAACCAGGGGCAGGTAACTTTCAACCCAGTTAATGGAGATATTTTCATTGAATCCTTGCTTCCTGGGGATTATGTTGTAATCTCTATCTACATTAGTTTTGATTTATCGACTTGTCTCAACTGCGTTCATTTAGTTTCCCTTGACCAATCGGATACAAATCCCAACAATAATTCTGATTGTGCTTATGCTGCAGAGTCTCAAGGAGAATTTCATGAAGGAAAATTTGGCACTACATCTGTAACAGTTTTCCCAAATCCTGCAAACAAGCAAGAAGATGTAATTGCCACCGGTTCGGTCATTATCTATCCCAACCCAGTGAGCGCCGAAGCACATATTGACTTCAGCCTTTCGAAAGCCACAAACCTGACCATCAAAGTCTATGACTTAACGGGTAAATTAGTGGAAACTCTCATTGACAACGCTGCCATCCAAGCTGGCGCTTTCTCGGCGGTTTGGAAAAATCCGGCTAACACGGGCATCTATCTGCTGAAAATCAAAACGGAGGAAGGCGAAATCACTAAGCGTTTTTCCGTTGTGAAGTAATTTTTTCAAGGCATTAAAAGCCGTTGAAAACAGACCGGGTGGGGCGCACTGCGCTCCACCCCTTATCATTTCCGGGCATTTGTAAAAGTAGCTCCAAGCGATAATGGCGCTAATTTTACTTTTAGCTCACTTTCTTTCACTTAGTTGGAGCTGACACCCAACGCAAAATTTCCTGACATGAAACAGTTTTTACTTGCCTCGTTTTTTGCCTCCTTATTGGCAATTGCCGTCCAAGCCCAGATAACCATCACTCCGGAGATTTCGACGAACATTTTTGAGGGCGTCCATCCAAACGCCACCACCGACCTACCCATCCACATTGCCGTGACCAACAACTCCAGCGACACGGTTCAGTTGAAGTGGCTTCGCAAAGTAAACGGCGACTGCCCGGTGGGTTGGAAAACCCAGGTGTGCGACAACAACCTCTGCTACAATTTCAATGTCTCGTCCAATATCAACCCTGCCATTGGTTTGGATGCTCCCTTCATTTTGAAGCCGGTCGAAACCTTCGACAACTTCATTTTGCACATTTGGCCCGGCACTTCTGAGGGCTGCTGCACTATTGACATTGATTTTTATGACTTGAAGGACACCAGCGTCGTCGCCGCCACCGCTCAATTCGAAGTCAGTGTGGACATGCCCAACTGCTTCGTCGGCACGGAAGAAACATCGCCGCTTTCGCTGCGTGTTTTCCCGAACCCTGCGAGCGAGTATTTCACCGTTTCCGACAATCCGCACGTCAAAAATATCACCGTGACCAACTTGCTCCGCAAGCGGGTGCGCTCGTTTTCGTTCCAAAGCGGCAACAGCTACGACATTTCCGACCTGCCCGACGGGATGTATTTGGTGAGCATGAAGGATGGCAAAAACAACGTCCTGAAAACGCAGCGCCTTTCGAAGCGGAGCGCAAGACCCTGATTGGAAATTGGGGAAATAGAAAAGCCGTGCTTGAGCATCAAGCCCGGCTTTTCTATTTCCCCAATTTTCAATCAGGTGATGCCTGTCCCAAGCACGTCCCATCCACGTCTGGCTAAGTCGCTTTTGTCATCCTCGGAGAGGAACCGTCCCGTCCCAAGCACACCCCATCCACGTCTGGTTAAGTCGCTTTTGTCATCCTCGAAGAGGAACCGTCCTGTCATACTTGCGCAAGTATGACAGGACGGTTCCTC